>JBAXCM010000153.1:0-9376 GCA_037141475.1 Verrucomicrobiota bacterium
GATCAACCAGCACTACTTTTTTCTAACATTTTAACGGAAAAAAATCCGCCGCCCTGCTGAGGGCTTGCCAACGGATTTCGCTGAGAACCACGATCACTATCTTCACGGCACGCCAAAACGATGAGTCCAGTATTCGCCGACACGGCTTATTTCATCGCGCTTCTCAACCCGGTCGATCAATATCATTCACGGGCAGTGGAACTTACCCGACAGCCATAGGGCGCGATGGTTACCACCACATGGGTTCTTGTCGAGGTGGGTGACGCATTCAGCCAGCCAAGCAACCGCACGAAATATGCCCGACTGGTCGCATTGCTCCAGTCCACTCCCGGCATTGAAGTCCTTCCCCCATCCGCCGAGCAGTTCGAATCTGGCACGAGATTCTACGCGTCGCGGCCGGACAAGAGTTGGTCCTTATCGAAGACATGCTGAAGAAGAGTCCGAACATTTCAAAAGACCTCCAAGGCAAGAACCTTGGAAAGGATATGGAAGTTCTTTGGACGAATTTGGGGGAAAGGGCTGATTCCGAAATTGAAGCACATCAAGTTGAAAAGAAATGCTTGATAGCGTCAAAAGTACCGCCAAATGCCCCATCGAAGAAGTGCCTAAAGAGAATTGACGAAAGAATTAGATTTATGGATACGCAGATTGCCTATTATACTTCAATGAAGCAAAACTACGAGAAAGCGTTAAAGGAATACAGGGAGAAGCCGCAGAGTCCAGGGCATCCTCCCGGACTAAACCCTGAGGCGCAGCATACCAAATCTATCAGTAACGGTGAGTTTCCAGAAAGGAATACCGAGTAGGTGATGCGGCTTTTGAAGTCGGGGTTGGGGCGGAGTTGGAGGGTGGTGTTGAGGGATGGCATATTGCCTGGACGTTGGCCATGAAGAGTGCCAGACCATTTTCCTGAATTGCGAGCCATTTTCCCGTCGATTCAAAGCCGGGGTCAGGAAGGCTGAAGCTATGGCGGAAGTGGCTCGGGCGGCACAATCGCGGCAAGCCGTTGAACGGCTTTTCCCATCGTCTGTTGTTTCAGGATGCGTGCTATCGTATTGCGGAACTCGTCTTCTGCGGTGTCCACATCCGTCGATGATAGCGACTTGCCTTCTGCGAGGCGATGCAGCACTTCGATGACGGTCATGACTTTAAGCCGGTCCTCCTTGCTCAAGGAATTGAGAATACCTTCATCGATCTGGTCAGATGGCACGGTGTCCTTGTGGATGCCGTCCTCACGCCGTGCGTGTGCCCAGGATGCGGCGCTGAGGATGAAAAGCAGCATCCGCTCTAGCAGAATGCCAGGAAGCTTGGAGCGTCTCTCAATGCCCGCCTCCACATAGGTTCCACCTAAATGGACACCCGGGATTCGAATTGGCCCAAGCCTTACTGAGGGCAATTTGTAGCGAACGACGTTGTCGGCCGTCATCCATGCACCGGCGCCAAACGTCACTCCACCTGCCAAGGCAAAAATTCCCAATGATGCACCACCCAACAGATAGTCGATCAAGACGGTTGAACTGGCACCCGTCACAGCGGCCGTTAGTATTAACTTTCTTTTATCCATGCCGAGGCAGCGCCAGACTTCGTCCGAAAATATGTCAGCTTCCAGATGTGGGGACAAGTCCCAGTGATCGTCATGGTGACGGAAAAGTTTGAGGATCCTCTCACGGAAGACCTCTTCGGTCGATCGAACCTCCACTTCGACCGCCAGCTTGGCATTCTTCTTGGCCGAAATATGGCCCGAATCCGAATCGAAATGTGCCTTGGCGCGGAACTTGATGACCCGTTCCATGCCATCGAGCATGATTTCCGCAGCATTCTCCAAGCGTTCTTCCCAGGCGCGGCACAGCGCGGCAACCGTCGTCTGCATGGAGTCCCTCCAATCGGGCACGACGCTTTCCGCCGCTTTGAGAAGTTCGATGCGGTCTGCAAAGACGGCATTGCAGGCATTGAACTCGCGCAATGTGTTGAAGTCCTTGAGCATCAACTTCTTCCATTCAGGAACATATCTTCCCACGCCGCCTTTTGAATTGATAACGCCGATTCTCGCAACTCCGCAGAGACGCAAAATCGCCGCCTCCTGCCGGTCCGGTTCCCTCGGCTCACGATCCCCATCCACCACATAGATCACAGCCGCCCCATTCGCCAGCGGTTGCAGAATTTCACACTCCTCGGGATACTTCTCACGGTGGCCTCGAAAATTCACAAATGCACTGGCCGGATTTTCCTGGCCTTTGTATCCTTGCAGCCATTCAAGACAGGCACCGGGACTTTCAAACCCTGGCGTGTCATAGAGCACCATGATCTCATCATCATCAACCCTAACTGGGTGGCGGGTTAGCCTGCGGGTCATCCCCGGGATGGGGCCGATGAGAATGCGGTCATTCTCTGCCAGGGTGGCGATAACCGAGGTTTTTCCTTCGTTAGGTTGACCGACGATGGCGAATGTTGGAATTGGAGTGATGTCGGCCATGTCAGATATCTTCGGGGGGACTCAGCGAGAGGAGGGATATGCGTGGGTCGCCAATGGCTGCCAGCTTGTCGTTCCAAACCGAGCGGTCCAGGGAGGAAGCAACAGCCCATGTGCCATCGCCGGTGCGGACGCCGATCAACACAACCCGTAGCGATGTACCCGCACCCAGTTTTGCCCTGCAATCCATCAGCAGAGTCCGGAATTCCCTGACGTACGGCATAAATGACTCTTGGAGGATGTGAAGGTCCATCCGGCCTCCGTCTGCAAGGGTCACCAGTTCATCCAAAAGCACCCCTCGTGACTTCGGTAGCGAGGGCAGGTTCCTGAATTCGCTAGGTGAACTGCCATACTGGAATTCCAAGCGCTTGATGACATTTCGCCTCAGTTTGTCACTTGATATCTCTTGTGGGATCAGCAGATACATGGGCCCTTGGGCTCGCGAGTTGTCTGATTCCATAACCGCAGCGTGTACCTCATGCGGCTCTTCCCAATCAGGCGCTTCAATCGATATATCCGGTGTTGCAAGACGGCGCCACAGGGCATCAAAACGGTGTTGGCCAAAATCCTCAGCATGCAATTGCCTTCGCGACACCATGCGGCCTGCCATGAGTAGAACCAGACGCGGCAGCACCCCCCAAAAGAGACTCGAGAAAACCAGGAACGACGACCAATTGATACTTGCGGTGTGGTCCATCCCTTTGACACCCTCATTGCGGAAAAATCGCGTGTTGCAAATTTCGCGTGGCGTTGGGTGCCCTACGTCTCTCCCAAACAGACACGTCCAAGGCAACGAGATGAGCCTGACAAACCCTTCCACACGCTCAGCCTTGACGTAGGCCGCATCACTCTGCCAACCGTAGTCTTGGTTTGATAGATTCTTAAACGAGAAGAGTGCGGCAAAAATCCCCAGCACCATGCCAAGCCCGAGGAAATGCAGCGTGTTGGCAAGCAGTGCCGAAATCAATCCATGCCTATCAGAAAATCGCAACCTCAATTCCCCGGCACCGGCACGCAGTGCCAATTTTCTAGCTGACCCGATACGATCCGTAAACAGATGCTCTGTCTGGCGCACGCAACTGATAAGAATCCTCGCAAGCAGCCGCTTGAGAATCAGCGGCGACTCCGGCAGGTGAGGGAACTTCTGCCCTAACATGAGATAGAAGCCCAGCCCGGTGAGCAGCAGCGGAATCCCAATCGTCAGGAACCAGAATGTCAGCACATTCACCGGTGCGCCATGCGCGGTGAGTGTCCCCAATGCCCATGTCGAACCTAGCAAGAATGTAGCAATGAAGCCCAGTGATCTGATCCATCGCAGCCATGCTTGCGCCTCCTGTCCAGGGGAGGCCAGGTTCCTGGTTGACTCCCGGCGTCTTTCCTCCACCCAGGCACGGAAGGCCCGCGAGCGAGAACCGGCGGGTCCGCCTGTTTCACGATAGCGATTGTAGAATGCCCGGTCGCGGCGCTTGAGGTCTGAGTCATCAAGACCTCTCTCCTGGGTGAGGGCGACCTCCAAGTCGATGAGGGAAGCCAAGTCCCAAGGTGACGCCGCACCGGGCTTTCCTGATTTCTTCAGTGCCTTGGATGGGGTCATTATCGCATGTCACCGGGGAACTTCGGCCTCATGGGCTTGGGCTCGTTACGACTGAGGAAGAGCCTGTGTGAGCCCCACTTGATCAGAGCAAACACCCCGATGGCGAGGGCGATGAGTCGCTCGATGGAGCCGCCGAAGAAGAGAAAGATATTTGTCTTCTGGATGGCGAGTGCGACGCCGAACGTGCAACCCACCATCGTCATCAGGCCCGAGATGCGGTCAAAGCCTGGCACCTCGTCGAAGGTCACACGTTTTCGGATGAAAACGAGGGTGACGACCATTGCGACGATTGGCAGGAAACAGACGAGCGGATTGACCTCCAGCAGGTTGTCGCGGACGAAGAAGAGCAGGTATGCTGTGATGACGGCGGCAAACATGCCCGGCACGCACGAGAGGTAGATCAGCGCGCCGTAGATGTATTTCCATGGCGCGCTCCCGCCTTGGCCATTCGGATGCATCTGGCCCACGATCCAAGCACCGAGCGGCAGTGCGATAAACGCTGCCGCCAGCCCTAGGGAATGCTGGTCCGCGTGTTGAATGAGTTCGTTGGTGGTCATGGGTCGGTGAAATTTGGCTTCCTCTATCAGCTTGCTGCCAACGATGCTGGACCTCCGGCACAAGAGACAAGACATGAAGACACAAGACGAGAAATTTGACCTAACGACCCATCCCTGAATTTCCCGGACTCACTTCTTGATGCTGCGCAATTCCGGTTGGGTGGTGGCGGCCTCAATGTTTTTGATAGCTTGCTCGATGGAGGAGACTCGCTGTTTGTTGCAGTCTTCGGGGAACTGGCCGTTCTTGAACTCCGTGTTGAACTGGTCGAGCAACTCCTTGAGTTGAGGAATGCACTCACGGGCGGCCGTGCCGTAGCTCTCGATGGCCTTCATGATCTCGCCGGTGCGGCTTTCACTGCCGTGCCCACCTTGGGTTTTGGCAAAGTTGACGCCGGCCTCGATGCCTTCCTTGAAATGATATTTTGTCAGAGCCTTGAAGCCTCCCATGCGAATTTCGTTAGAAAACATCTTGTCGGCGGGGCTCGGTGTTTTAACAGCCGCGAAAATGTCCGGCGCCAGAGCTTGGACGTCATCGACGGTTAGGTTATTTTCAAAATAGCCGCGGAGGGTGGCGCGGGCCATGCCATCGGCGTTGCAGGCGATGGCGCGGATTGCCGGATAGAGCAAGGAGGTGTCGCTGGTTTTGGCGGTGTTGGCCAAGGGGCCGGCGAAGAGAGCGGAGGCGAGCTGGCCCTGAGTGAGTTGGACGGGGTCGGCCCAGTTGATAGGCAGGAGGGGCTCGGCGGTTTGGGCGGTGGCCTTGAGAATATCTGGGAGCATCGGTTTGGCCTCGGCTTGGATTCCCTTGAGGGCTTGGGCCGCCTTGAAGCGCAGCCAGCGGTCTTCGTGTGAGAGGAGCCGGACAAACACCGGCAGGGCCTCGGTGCTCTTGAGGTAGCCGAGGGTTTCGGTGGCCCCTTGGCGGATGTGGGCATCAGAGCCCTCCGCCAATTTGATCAATTCGGGCACCATCGACTTGGCTTCGGGGCGTTTGGCCAATTCCTCGGCAGCCCAGCCGCGCACGATGGGTGACCAATCGGCGAAGGCCGCCACCAACTCTTTGGGGGTCATTTTCAGGCGGTCCAAATCGAAGCGCCCCGAGGTGATGGCTGCGGCCACTTCCTGTTTGGAAAGTGCGTTGGCCGGGCTGGCGTCTTTGCCGGTGATGCAAAGTTTCTTCAAGGCTAGCGAATACGTTAGCACATAACTGGCGGTGGGGCTGAGGCCGCTGTAGCTACTCTTTCCGTAGTAGGTATTGTCATCGGTGGAGCCAGGGCCGTATTGTTCGCCGCCATCATAGACGAACGAGCCATCGCAGCGGCGTTCCAGATCCAAGTGGGTAGAGGCCTCTTTGAAGAAGGCGGCGGCTGCGGCCGGGCCACCGACGTTGGCACCGAGAGCGCCCCAGAGGTAGCTGAATCCTTGGCCGGTGTGGCCGCATTCGCGGTTTTTGTAGCCGGCGGTGGCCATTTTTGCGAAGAACTGAGCCTCCTTGGGGTGGTCCCCCTGCAGCCCGAACAACATGGCTGTCATGGCGTCTTTGCCATTGTTGTCATGAAATGGCCAAGGTTCGTGTTCGCCATAGGGAATGGCCCCTTTATCCACAAAGTAACCGAAAAACTTGGAGGCCCGCTCGATCGCCTGATCCACTTCAGGATCGTTTATACCGCATTTTTTGCCCATGACAATGGCGAGATTGGCACCTAGGCCTGCCTGATTGACCGGACCATAAGGAGGGATGGAACCGTGGAGTTGGCCATCGGGTGTGCGGTCGGCGAAGCCGTGGCCGAAGGTGCCATACATGCCTTGGCCCTTGGCGGTGGAGAGTGTGATCTCGCGGATGGCCGGAAGAACCTCCTTGTCGCCGGTGCGCAGGAAATACTCGCCAAGGAAGAGGTTGCGGTAGCCGCTTTCCCAAGCACCCAAGCCGCCTTCTTTGAGTTTCAGGTCGGGCGGCCCCATCTTGTGAGCGAACGCCTGAAGTTTGGGCAGGTAGGCGGGGTTGCCGGTGGCTAACAATGCCAGGCCGGTGATTGCGCCGCTCCAATCTTCGTTGAGCGGTTCCTTTTCCAGCACTTTGCATGCATTATCAAAGATCTTCTGGGATTTGGGGCAGTTGTACGGCGCGGTGGCGCTGTACGTCCCCATCACCTGTAACTTGAGTTGCGCAATATCAGTCTTTCCAGCCCGCCAGCGGGTGAGCTTGAGGATGCCTTGGTTGTTAGCCTTTTCAGCTTCCTGGATTGCCGCAGATATACTTCTGCGGGCGTCGTCGGTGAACAATTTGCCGCCGATGCCTAAAATCACGTCGTTGACCTGCATCACGCCGTCGGCCGGGGATTTGGCACCGACGTGGGTCACCAATATCTGCCGGCTCGGAGCGGTGGTGCGGCCTTGCAGTCCGTCGAAGTGGGTGGCCGGTTTGAGATAGATCCATCCTCGCAATCCGGTGGCACCGAGGTTGTAGGTGCCTTTTGGATCGACGCCTGTGGTTTCGCCTTTGGTGAGGTCCGGCGGTGCGGGCGGTGCTGCTGCGGTGAGAGGCACGCTGCTCATCAATGCCAGGATTGCGGCAAGAGAAAATAAACCCAGCGGCAAGGGGTTGTGACGGAGGGCCGGATAGGATGTGGTTGTTAGGCGTGATTCGGCGACTGACGGTTTCATAGGCGATGATTTTGGGCGAAAATGACAACCGGCTCAGGTACCTGAGCCGGTGCATTTCGAGGCAGGATACGCGGCGGAAAGCGCCGGTATTTCAACTCTTGGACGAAGGGCCGGACTCGTTGTTGCGAGGATTGCCTTTGACGAGGTCGGGGCCGCTGGGTTGGCCGACCATGCCTGTGACGCCCCAATCCTCTGAGTGTTTGCCATACTCGGTATGGAAGACACGCAAATTGGCATTGGCGATGAACTCAGGATGTTCGACGAGCACATCATAAGGACCAGCGCGGCTGAAGATTTTGGTCATAATGGGCACCAGATCGAGGACGAAAAGGGTGCCGAAGATCACGAGAAATTGGAACAGGCCAGCGATCCATTTTTGCCCTTGCTCGGCCAACTCCGCAGGGTCTGCATCTGGAGCAGGCACAAAGATGACTCGATAGAGGCCGATGGTTTCCTCCATCGGGTCGAGCACGCCAGTCATCTTGCGCTCGATGCGCTGGATCGGCGGCAAATACCGTTCCTCATGGCGTTTGGTATTGCTGGCATGGGTGGCAACCAGCGCGGCCGTCTGCTCGTCGAGGCGGGTGAGTTGCAGCGGGTGCTCGGTTTCCAAGGCCGCGATGTCGGCATTGAGTTTGGCCAAGCGCTCTTTGCGGACGCGTTCTTTTTCTTGGGCCTCCTCGATGAATGCGTCGCGCTTGCCGACGAGAGCATCAAGATATGCATTGCGATCCTCGAGGCGGGCCGCGGCTATCTGTTTGTCGCTGGCGAGCAAGGCCTCTTGTTGGAGGGTGAGCGCCGAATCCAGCCGCTTCAACTCGGCGACGGTCAGCTTGTCGCGCGCCATCATGTCTTTGGTGCGCGGTCCTGAACCTGCCTTTTTGGGTTCCGGATAAAATTCATTCGGCTGGCCGTTGCTTTCGCGAGCGATGGCCTCGACAAGGCGGTTATGCAAATCCTGCTTTTCCTCGAGTTTGGCTTTGGTTTTGGCGAGGGTTTCTTTTTGGGCTTCGATGTTAGCGAGGACGTTGCGGGTTTCGCCGCTTGCTGGCGGGACAAAGTCAGGCTCCCCGGCCCGGCGTCGTTCGTCCTCCATCCGTTTCTCGGCGTATTCCTCTGGATTGAGGATGGCGGTTTCCAAGGCGGGCAACTGGGCGAGGAGCGCATCATGTTGAGTGGTGTAGGCAGCAACGAGCAGTTTGCGGGCCTCGGCATCATCGTCACGGATTTTTTGCAACTCAGCAGCGAGCTCGGCGCGTTTGGTGGCCTCTTCCTGGCGGAAATTATTTAGCTTTCCTTGCAACTCGGTTTGCATGCGGTAAGTGATGGCCGGGCGATATTGGTCCAGGCAGAAGGGGAAACTGATTGCCACGCTGACCACCGCCGAGAGAGCGAAGCGGAAGAGGACTTGCATGAAACGCCGCCACCACGGCTGGAACGGCCGATAGGTTGCCAGCAGAATTCGGTCGGTATTCATGATGACGAACGACCACGCCAAGGCGATGGCAAAGACCGACACCCAGGGGGGATTTGCGAAGCGGCTTTTGGCATAAAAGATCATGCCGAGGAACGACATCACGGTTGGAATCATCACCGTGCTGCCTAACACAGCGATGCGTTCACGCTCACTTGGCGGGCAATGACGCAGTGTTTCCCATCGGGCTCCGGCCATCCAGTAGAGCGGCCGCATCCAGCGGTCCCAGCGTGCGGGCTGATTGGTGTCCAGGATCGGTGGTTCAGTAGGGAGGGGTTGCTGCATTGGCATAGATTGTTACCTTCATTTCGCGGTTACGCCAGTGGAATATGGATTTCTTTCAGTGCGCGGAAGGTTCCTGGTCGGTTGCAAGCAGATATGTCTTAGGACGGTAGAGCATGGCAAAGGGCACAAAGATGATCGAGGCGGCGAGCATCAGCCACATGAAAAACCGAAAGTAGGCAGCGCCGTGAAGGCGGGTTTGGCCGCCGGAAAATGCTTGGCGTGAGAAGACGATGCCGGTGGCCGGGCCGGCGCTGGGCAGCGGCATGCCGATCTCGCGGGACCGGCGTGTGAGCCATGGGTCTTTGGGGTGAAGGGCGTCGAGCCATGAGGGT
>JBAXCM010000154.1:0-9358 GCA_037141475.1 Verrucomicrobiota bacterium
AGCCGCCACTGCCGCAGCCTTGGCGTTGAGCGAATCAAAGATGGTTTCGATGAGCAAGATATCGCAACCGCCCTCCATCAGTGCCCGAATCTGCAGTTTGTAGGCGGCCAGCACCTGATCAAACGTCACCACCCGGAATCCGTGATCGTCGGCGTCCGGCGAGTTGCTCAGCGAAACCGTGAGCGGACCGATGGCTCCCGCCACGTAGCGTCGCCGACCGCTATCGCTGCCAATGGCGTCGGCCCATTTGCGGCATAGGCGCGCGGACTCGACGTTGAGTTCCCATGCCAGGTCATTGAGAAACGGGCTTTCCAAGATGTTTTGGTAAAATTCCGGATCCTTGCGTCCGCCCTGTTCCCGTGGATCTGCCACAAAAAACTCACTCTGCGCCAAGCTTGTCGCGGAAAATGTGTTCGTCTCGCAAATGTCAGCACCCACTTCGTAAAATCGCTTGTGTACGTCCCCGATCACTTCCGGCCGGGTCACCGAGAGAATGTCGCCATTGTTTAGCAAATCCTTCTCGTTGTCGGCAAATCGACTGCCACGGGCATCCCCCTCGCTTAGCCCGTAGCTGCGGATGGTCGTTCCCATCGCCCCGTCGAGAACCAGAATGCGTTCCTCAAGGGCTTGCTGAAGGGCGGTGATGGTGTCGGCTTGCGGCATGCCCCTAGCATACCCGCTTTCTTAAATCATGCAAGGGACAAATCATCTTATCCGGATATGATGATGGGAAAATTTCGTCCCCGGCACCCTGTGAAATCAGTGGATTTCTCGCAATGCCTGTAAAAATCCCACCGCCAGCCGCGTACAGGCGGGTATGGCTAACAAATTTTTGCGATACGCGTTGCTGGTCTTAGCGGTGCTAGTGCCTGAGGCTCGGGCGCTGGAGGGCGATCCGTACGCCGACGAGACGCCGTCCCAGCGAGATGGGCGGATGGGTTGGTGGCGCGAGGCGAAGTTTGGGATGTTCATTCATTGGGGCGTGTATGCGGTGCCGGCCGGATCCTACAAGGGCAAGCCGGTGGGCGACATTGGCGAGTGGATCATGTGGAACGCCAAGATTCCAGTTCGAGATTACCGTGGATTTGCGCAGCGCTTCAATCCCACCAAATACGACCCCGGTGCTTGGGCGGCCTTGGCCAAGGAGGCTGGCATGCGCTACATGATCATCACGGCCAAGCATCACGATGGCTTTGCCTTGTTTCCAAGTTCTGCTAGCAAGTGGAATGTTATTGAAGCCACGCCTTGGAAAAAGGACCTGCTTGCTCCGCTGTCGACTGCAGCCAGGGCTCAGGGCTTGAAATTCGGCCTCTATTATTCCCAAGCGCAGGATTGGAACAATCCCGGTGGTGCCAAGGCCGAGATGCAAGACGGCGATGGCTGGGACGAGGCTCAAAAAGGTGGCTTTGACGCATACATCGACGCGGTGGCTGTCCCCCAAGTCACCGAGATTTTGAAAAATTATCAACCGGATGTCCTGTGGTGGGACACGCCGCACCTGATGACCCCACCGCGGGCGGCCAAGTTTGCGAAACTCCTCGCACTGCGCCCCGGTATCATTCACAACAACCGCTTGGGTGGCGGTTACCCCGGCGATACCGAGACGCCCGAGCAGGAAATCCCAGCCACCGGTTTTCCTGGCCGCGATTGGGAAACATGCATGACCATGAACGACACATGGGGCTTCAAGAGTGACGACCACAATTGGAAGCCATTGTCCACAATCATCACCAACTTGGTGGATATCGCCAGCAAGGGCGGCAACTACCTCCTTAACGTCGGCCCCACCGCCGAGGGCGAAATCCCTGCCGAATCCATCCAACTCCTCAAGGGCGTCGGCGCGTGGATGAAGGTCAATGGCGAGAGCATCTACGGCACCCGTAGCACCCCCTTCAAGAGCCTCTCGTGGGGCCGCTGCACCGTCAAGGACGCCGGAGCCGATACCCTTCTCTATCTGCATGTCCTCAATTGGCCAGCCGATGGCAAGTTGCTCATACCCGGTCTTGCCAATCCGATCAAAGCGGCCTCCTTGCTTGCCGGCGGAGCCCCGCTACCCGTCGAAAAATCCCCCAGCGGCCCGCTGCTAAGCCTGCCTGCAGCCGCCCCCGATGCCATTTGCACGACGATCAAGGTCCTCATCCAAGGCAAACCTGAAGTAACCAGTGTGGCGATCGGACCCGGCAAGGACGGCAACATCACCTTGCTCGCCGCCGACTCCATCCTCCTCGGCAAACAAATCCGCGTCGAACAAAAGGATAAATTAAGTAATATCGGCTATTGGTATGATCCGGGTGATATCGTCTCTTGGGATATATGTGCCGATCACGATGGCAAATTCTCCGTGCTTATCGAGACCGCCGCCCCTGCCGCTGGTGCCGTGCTCAAATTCCAAGGCGTAGGCAACCTCGCCTATTCCGTGCCAAAAACCGCTGATTATACCACCTATCAAACAGGCCGGGTCGGTGAGATTGTTCTAACCAAAGGTGCCAGAGGTACCCTCACTTTGCGACCCGTCGCCGAGGGCTGGAATCCCATCAATTGCCGCAAGGTGATCCTCGTTCCCGAGCACTGACGATTAGGCCAGGAGCAATCATTTGGGAGCGCTGGCGGCCCGCCCAATATTCCGCTATTCTTTCACCCGCTCCAACACCAGGACCCAATCTTGGGGTGATGGCAGTTGCGGGGGGTGATACTCATCGGACGGCTTAATCTTGACGACCGGCCCCAGGTCAATTCGTTTTCCCCAGGTCGGATCGAACAGGAAGGCTCGATAGCTGACGCCCGGCTCTAGGTGCGTCACGGTGGGCGCGGTCAACTGGTAGTCGTTGTTGCCGGGTATGTAAATGAGGCGCACCTCGCCGGGGATACCCGCCGCGTATGGCAGGTCCCAGCGCCCTTTCAGCTCCGCCCATTTTTGGTGATTGTCATACCACCCGGGGTGTGGTTCTAACAGCGTGGTGCTGTGCGGTTCGACCCACTCCGGGTGCGGCTCAAACCGCCACCACGGATAGTCTTCCAGCAGCTTCTTGCCCATGCCAAGTTGGGCCGACCCGGGGTAATGCATGGCCACATGCCAGGGGATCGTCTCGTAAGTTGTGCTGCCATGGACCATCTCGGTGTTCATCTGCCAGATCCCGCCCGCTCCATAGGTGTGCCCGGCGGCACCGTTGAGCATGCAGGTCCAAAACATGAATCGCTGAAGATCATGCCGACTCTGGTTCTTGTGCCATTCGTAGGTTACTTCGCCATTGACCACCGGCATGGGCGGCGTTTTCGAGTAGGACATGGTGACTTGCGAGACGGTGATAGGAGCGGAGGCCCACTCGTTGTGCGCCGTCTGCAGAAAATCAAAATCCACCAGTGCCTCATCGACCACCACCTTCCGGCCCGACTGCATCTCCGGCACGCCCGGCGGATGCATGGTCATCAAATGCTTGTACGGATCGTTGTCTCGGACATATTTTGTCAGCTCATTCAGATAGGGATGGCGCATCTCGCCCGCAACGATCCAGATGACGGGGTACGCCCCGTAGCGTGCAATCAGATATCGCCAGTGGCGGAAAAACCATCTCTCCCGGCCGCCGATAGTCTCGTTGGAAATGCAGGACGTGTTCCAGCCCCAACCGCCCACCATCGCGGGTACGATGCCATTCTCCACGAGATGCCTGATCCGGCGGTCGGCGCAGTCGAAATACGCTGGGTTGAGGCGTTCAAAGTCTTTTTCGTAAGGCATTCCTCCTTCGTTCTTCCAGCGATCATCAAACAATGGTTCGTCCGGATAGGGACCGCCACCGATGATCTGAACCACATTGAACCCCTTGGCTTTGCGGTCCGCTGTGAGTTGTTGAAAGCCTTCCCAGGTGATGCGGTCACAAAGACCTTTCCACCAGGTGTCGCCAAGCCAGAAGAACGGCGTGCCGTCGGCGTGCGCGAAATGCCGCTGGTCCGCGCTGATCTTGAGAAACCCATGTTTGAGCAGGGGATTATCACCGGTGTAGGCCGCGACGGACAGAGCCTGTTCCTTCCCGTTCAGAGCTGCATTCGCCTTGTCGGTGCACTCGACTCGATAGGTGTACTCTCCCTGCACCGGCGGTGCGAATCGGACTTTCCAGGTGCCACCGCCCGCCCAGAAAGCTGGAACTCTCCACTGCCTTTCGCCCTGCTTGAAGATGACATCCACCTCGATATCCACGAATGAGTTCGTATATGCTTTCGCGCTCTCGAAGGATGCCTCAAACAGGTCCCATTGTTGAGCCTGTGCGCGGGTGCCGACTTCCATGACGCGTCCATCACCAGCGAACAACCATGGCAGGAGGGTTGGGTCGGCATAAGCCCGGGTATAGGCATCATGGCCGCCATCCGGAAATTCCGTGTAGCGGGGTTGGATGCCTTGCAGTGCTTTGAGCGCGTCGATCATCTCCCGCGTACGGCCCGCAGGCACGGTCCGATCATCGGCGCTATGATAAGCCCAGACACGAAGATTTTTGAGGTCGGTTACTTGGGCGATTTTGCCCGGGTCGCCCCCGCCGCAGATGGGAACTGCCGCCTTGAACTTCTTGGGAACCCTGCAGACTGCATCCCAGGTCCCGTACCCTCCCATGGAAATGCCAGTCACATAGAGTCGAGATACGTCGATCCCCCGATATTCTTGTGGGAGAGAATCCACAAGTGCCAACGACGCCTCCATCGGCCAAGTGATGGAAGTGAACTTGCCGGCACCGCTTGGTTCGCTCCATGGCATGGCGGCCCATTGTTGATTTTCCGGACACTGCGGAGCCAGGATGAAACAGGGCCACTGCCGCTGGCTGGCAGGTTCCGCCAACACCAGAAATCTTGGCACATCCGTCATCTGTTTCAGATTGTCGGAGCCTCGCCCGCCGGCACCGTGAAAGTAGAGAACCAGCGGATACGGCTTGGATGCATCGTAGCCATCGGGAATGAACAAGCGGTACGGGAGTGAATGCCCCTTGCCGTCGCTATAGGTGCGAGCCACGAATCCGCTCGTTTCCGCAGCCCAACCGGCGCAACTGAAAGCAAGGCAAAGCGCAACGATTCGGCAATAGTTTATTGTATTCATCTGTTAGGTTTATCTGCAATAGAGTGGTTCACTGCTTGTTAGTTTCGAAGTTTGCCGGGAAATGCCGCCAATGTGTAAGTCTTTCCCGGCTTCGTATCGAACTCGATGACATTCGTGCCAACTGACTTGACCGACGGCTTGAGCGCGTCTTCCGTCATCATCAACAGAGAAGCCGCCCTGATCCGGCAACGCTTGCCGAAGGCGGACTTGATGGTCATCGCCACAACCTTTCTATCAGCCCACGTCATATCTATCTCGAAGCCGCCGCGAGCACGCAGCCCTTTGATGGATCCGGTTGGCCAGGCCTTCGGCAGCGCTGGTAACAGCGCGATCTCGCCGGAGTGACTCTGCAAAAGCAGTTCGCAAACACCCGCTGTATAGCCAAAATTTCCATCAATCTGGAAAGGACCGGCTCCGAATACCATGTCGAACAGATTTGGAGCGATCTGTTTATTCACGAACTGCAAGATATGCTCATGCGCCTTCTCTCCATCCAAGAGCCGGGCGAACAGGTTGATGGTCCAGGCACAACTCCACCCACACCCGCTTGAGCCGTTCGCTAGGCGGACCTCAAGGGATTTCCGTGCTGCTGCGGCCAATTCAGGAGTTGCGCTCGGCGTGATCTGTGATCCGGGATACAATCCAAACAGATGTGACAGATGCCTGTGGCCGCCATTTTCAGAGTCCTTGAACTCCTCCGGCCACTCCATCAGCCGCCCGTCGGACCCGATCTTCGGGCCTGCCAACTGCGCCCTGGCATCGCGGACGCGGTCCACAAACGCATCATCTATGCCTAACTCACTGGCCGCCTCAAGGACGTTGCCGAACAAATTCCATATCTGCTGTTGATCCATTGATGGCCCCATGCATAGCCAGCCGCGCTGGCCATCGGCGGCGATGTATTCGTTTTCGGGGGATGTGGATGGGCCGGAGACCAGCTTGCCGGTCTTTGGGTTCTTCACCAGCCAATCGAGATAGAACTCCGCCGACTCCTTCATCACAGGAAAGGCGCGTTGGAGATACTCGAGGTCGCCGGTGAATGCGTAGTGCTCCCAGACCGGTTGGCAAAGCCATGCCCCCACACCCATATACATCCCGAAAGCGGGATGCTCGGGTGCAGAGGTGAATCCCCACACATTGGCAACCGTGTGTACGATCCAGCCTTTGGCGTTGTAATGCACTTTGGCCGTCTTTGCACCCGGCACCCGCCACGAATCAATCAAATCGAATGTCGGTAGAAAACATTCCGATAGATTGGCAACTTCAAGCGGCCAGCAGTTCATCTGGACGTTGAGATCTGCCGTGTATTGGCCGCACCACGGCGTCTGGATCTGATCGGCCCAAATCCCTTGCAAACTGGAGAGCAGGTTGCCGGAACGGGAACTGGAAATCGCCAGATAACGTCCGTACTGGAAAAGCATCGCTTCCAGTTCCGGATCAGGCGCTTTGTCTCTTGCCATCCGGGCTAGCCGCTGATCGGTTGGCAACCTGCGCGCCTCATGGCCGCCAAAATCGAGCGCTGCACGGTCAAACAATTTTCGATAGTCAGCCACATGTGCCTTGCGCAACTCGTCGTAGGGCTTGGCCGCAGCTGCCGCAAGTTGGTCGGCGCTCACCCTTTCATGTGGATTGCCGCGATACGGCGGATTGAGTTTATAGTTTGTGCCTGCGGTCAACAGCAGTGTGACGGAGTTGGCCCCCATCACGCGCAGGCAGTTTCCGTCGGTGTTGAACGTGCCGCCATCGGCGACAGCTTTGACTCTTGCGATATATTTCATCCCGTTCGTACCGTTCAAGCCGTCGTTCAACTGGCCACTCATGATCAGGCCGTCTGATCCGGCGGCTGCCGTGGTGAACCTTTCGGGCCTGGTAAGATTGGCCGTGAAAGCGATTTTGGCAGGCTTGTCGCAGGACATGCGCACGACGAGCACCTTGTCCGGGGCACTCGAAAACACCTCCCGGGTGAACGTGGCATCGCCGATGCGATAGCTCACCGTGGCGACCGCCGTTTCCAAATCCAGAGTCCGGCGATACTCGCTGATTTGGCCAAGAGCATCGGACTTCAGCGTCAGATCGCCTAGTGTCTGGAAGCATCCAAAGGGATCGTTCGCGGAGGCAGCACCCTTCGTTCCGAGGCCCTTGCAGATGAGCGTCTTTGCGGATAGGGCTTTGGCCTGTTCGTATTTACCATCGAAGAGGAGTTGGCGTATTTCTGGCAGTGCCGCCAAGGCGTCAGGATTGTCACTATCCTGTGGCGAGCCAGACCAAACACTGACTTCATTCAACTGCAGCCGCTCGGATTCGACGCCACCGAACACCATGCAGCCAATCCGGCCATTGCCCACCGGCAACGCTTCAAGCCATCCAGCTGCCGGCTTGTCATACCACAATGCCAGTCCTGATGGCGGTTCGGATGCATAAGTGATGCCCGAGAGCAAACACCAAGCCATACCAGCCATGAGGACCATCCGAATGCAAGTGAATGCGCGATTCCAATGAGATATATGCATGGATCAACTTCCCTTCAATTACTGAATGCCGACGGTGAAATAGATCCTGTCGTCATTGACTGCGGTCCTTGCATTTTTTGATCACATCACTCCGAAGACCGTCACGCGTTTGAGGACCAGCGGCCTAGGGGATTCGCCACGCGTTTCAAGCTTGATGAATCTCGCCTTGCGCCCGGATGAGACGGTGCCGCCTGACGACTTTGTCACCCGCGCAATCCAGGTTGTGACCCAACTTTTCGCTTGCCAGACTTCTTCCCACTTTTGTCCGTCCTCGGAGATGGACATGACGAGACCTTTGGTCCGCTCCTGCTCACCCTCACGGTTCTCGATCTCGACCGTGCGCAGCGTCCTAACGCCACCGAGGTCAATCTTCGCCCACGGGTTCTTTTCGTTGTCAGTATGGAACGCAAAGGGAACCTTGTCGCCTGAAAACAACCGCGCATGGTTAGCAACAACATCATGCCCACATGTCGAACTTATCTCCAGCTTCGCATTCTCGCTGAGCATCACACCCGGCTCAAATGCCGGCCCGACCTTCAGCACGACCACCGTGTCCACCGGATCCCATTTCATATCCGCAGGCAATGTCAGTTCAAGAGCTTCGTCCGATTGCTTGAATATCACTTCGTTGCCGCCTAGCAGAAGTGAGGCGGAGATAAGTTTCCGACTGTCGTTCAGCGGCGGCAGATGCAGCGCTTTCCCGTCAGGCGGAATCATCACATGCACATATACGGTTGAGCCATCGGCGGAATCGGTGGCCACGACTTCCCATGGGTTGCTCTTCTGCTCAAGTTGGAGGATTTTGCTAGGCTTGGTATTGAGCAGCGACACTTTTCGCTCACGCCAAAGCTTTCCAAAATCATCCATCATCTGTTTCACCGGGGGAGCATAAGCGTCAGCATAGGGCGTCAGGGCCACATGGACGCCGCCTTTTTGGCCGGGGCAACCGGCGCAGCGGACCACGCCGCGGAAGACCTCTGGAGCCGGGATTTGGACCTTTTTGCCCAGAAACCAAGCGTTATCCGTTGGCAGGATGCAGCATTGGTCTTTTTCTCCGTGACTGGGATCGCCGCCCTCGCAGGCAGGCCATGCACTTTCTAACGAAAGACCTGCTGGAACATAGGCTCCTGAGTTCTGCCAGATCACAGCATCCGGGTTGCCGGCCCGCAAGGCCACGGCCAGCCGTCCCGCATCAGGAAACACTTTGCCCGAATGCTGGTCTATCCAGTAGCCGGCGACCCGCTTGCCGTAGCGCAGGCTGATTTCCTTGAATAGACCTAACAGGAAGTCGTCCCATTTCGGATTCGGCCACTGCCCGAGCTTCTCACCGGGCAAGCCATTTACTTCCGGCCCCCAGCCGAACAGCGCCCGCTCCTCCCGCGATAGGTCGTGCTGGTCGGTCGGGTGGACGTAGAGGCACAGTGCGATGCCGCGCTTGTTCAGTTCGTCAGCCACTTCTCCGATCAAGTCGCGCTTTGCCTGGTGTTTGGCCAAGCCGGCATCGACCATGACCTTGCTAGGTGCCAGCAGGTACATGGCCGCATGGAATGATGTTAGGGTGACATATTGGGCACCCATGCCCTCGACCGCGTCGGCGAATGCTTTGACGTCGAAGGCGTCGGCCTTGGCATCCAGGTTCCAGACCGCTGGTTCGGGCTTGCCCAGAAGATGGGCATACTCGACGGTGTAGTGGACGAATATGCCGAACTTGGCATTTGTGATAAACTCGCGCCCCGGATCCAGCGGGCGGGCGGCCCGGGTGGTATTTGGG
>JBAXCM010000155.1:0-9246 GCA_037141475.1 Verrucomicrobiota bacterium
GTGCGGAATCGCGCTCATCCGCCGACGTGCTGGTGTTTCCCAATCTGGATGCCGCCCACATCTCACTCAAGCTGCTCCAGCACCTCGCCGGTGCCCAGATCTATGGCCGGATCATCCTTGGCCTCTCGCGTCCTGCCGCTCAAATCCCCCTCGCCGCATCCCTCGACACTATTTTCGGCACAACCGCGGCTGTCGCCGTCGAGGCCATCAAATTCCACCAGCTTTATCCTGACTCGGACTTCTAAGTCCGCTCAATCGGCAGTCCGGTGATCTGGGCGATGATCTCAGGGGCAATGCCTGCCGCTTTCATTCCCGCCGCCGTCTCGAGCAAAGTCTCGGCCTTCCCCTCGGCCTTCCCCTCGGCCTTCCCCTCGGCCTTCCCCTCGGCCTTCCCCTCGGCGAATTTCCCACTCAGCAGGCTACGCTCGATCCTCACGGCGTCCCAAAATCCGTCATAGAGGGCGAGTTGTTCGCGTGTGAAACCGCATTCCTCGGCGATGCCCAGGGCCTGACGCAGCGGCTCGTTGATCCCGACCTGGGCGCTGAATTCTTCCACTGAAAGATGCCCCTGACTGCCCGCATCCCCAGCTTCCCGCAGGAATTTGAGCCAGGCCCAGCGCAGTTTGCGCGCATCCTGCGGGTTGGTTTCCCGGTATTTGGGCAATTCCACGAAAATCAGGCGCAAGCCCTCAAGCACCCGCTGCGGGTTGCCGGTTTCCACAATCTGATAGTCATGGTAGTAGGCATCTGGATCGGGATCGAAGGTGGCATCCAACAAGCTCAGGCCCCAGACCGGGCAGAGCAGATCGTAGCTCTCGCTTTTTTCCAACTGGCGCACGTAGGCCTTGCTAGCGTTGAAGAGCACCCTTTGGAGAAACGAGCCGGTCCATTGCATCTGCATTTCCACGATAAACTGGCGGCCGCTAGCATCTTTGCAGCGCACATCGACGATGCTGTTTTTGATGACCGGGATGTCCGGCACCTGCTCGCTGGGCAAATACTCCAGCGAAGCGATGTATTGGCTCTCGTCCGAAAACGGCAACATCCCATTGAGAAAATTCCGTAAAATCTCCGGGTGCTCACCGAAAATCCGCTTGAACACCAAGTCACTGCGCGGATCAAGAAAATGTGCCATGTCCCCAACAGGATGACTCACTGAGGGCTGCTGTCAAGCCGACGGATCTGGACAAACCCAGCCTTGCTCATCAAACGCCTTGCCTACCCGCCCGAGGTTAGTTATGTTAGATTGACTTGGCCGCCCCCGTCATTACATTTCGCCCATTGATGACTCTGCCATTCTTCCGACTCATTGCTGTGGTACTCGCCGTGTCCGGCTTGGCCCAGGCCCAGCTTGCCACCTCACTGCGCCTCTCCAAGACGCAATACCTCTCCGGTGAGCCCATTGTCGCAACCGTCACCGTGACCAATCACGCTGGCCGTGACATCGTGTTCCAAGGCGAGGCCCAACGCCCGTGGCTCGATTTTGTCATCACCAACACCCACGGCGACTCGGCCACCCCCACCGGCCATAGCAGTTTCGGCACCCTGACGATTTCCGCCGGCCAAACGTTGTCACGCCAAATCGACCTCTCCGCCCTTTTTCAACTCACCGACCCCGGTACCTACGCCACCACCGCCACCGTCCGCATGCCCGGTCACGACGGCGAAACCACTACCACCAACCGCGTGTTCCTCACCGTCAGCCCCGGCCGCCCGTATTGGACCCAAAAGGTGGGCATCGGTGACCACTCTGGCAAAACCCGAGAATTCCGCGTTCTCAATTTCAGTGGCGACCAAAAATCCCAGCTCTACGCCCAAGTCCTCGATGGCCGCAGCGGCCTTCCTATCCGCACCTACTCGCTCGGCGAGGCCCTGCTCTTGCGCAAACCCAGCGTCACTGTGGATAAATACCAACGCATGCATGTGCTTTTCCTCACCAGCCCGGATACTTGGATCCATTGCCAGATCGATACCGACGGCCAACTCGCCAATCGCGCCATCCATAAGTCCGGCCCCCAAGGCGACCCTCTCCTGATGACAGCCCCGGACGGCACCGTTAGCGTATCTAATAGCATCCTCTACGACCCCAAAGCCGCCGCTGCAGCTCACGCGAAATTCCGTAAACTCTCCGAACGCCCATCCATCACGTTCTAACGCAACCTCCGCAAAAATCACTTTTCCAAAAAAACGCTTTACAATTTTATAAATTATCAATATTTCCAAACTATCTGCAACGCCTCACAACCCATGAAAAAGATTTTGCAATGGATGACGGTTTTGGCTCTCCTCGCCATGGGGACAGCCGCGCAAGCTGCGGGGTTTCGCACGGTGGTCATTGACCCCGGCCACGGCGGGCATGATAGGGGGGGGCAGTCCGGGCAAGTGTACGAAAAGCATCTGGCATTGGACACAGCGATCCGCTTGGAAGGCCAACTGCGGCAACGCGGCATCAACACCGTCATGACCCGCCGCAGCGACTACTTTGTCTCCCTGCCCGAACGCGTCAACCTCGCCAACGGTTATCGCGACGCGATTTTCGTCGCCGTCCATTACAATTACACATGGAAGAGCGACGTCAGCGGTTTGGAAACCTACTACTGCACCCCGCAAAGCCAGCAACTCGCCCAATGCGTCCATGCCTCGGTGACGGCCCGCGTTCCCAGTCCTAACCGTGGAGTGAAGTTTGCCCGTTACTTTGTGATACGCAACACGACCATCCCGGCGATTTTAGTGGAATGCGGGTTTGTGAGCAACCCGAGCGAACGGGAACGGATGAAATCTGCTTGGTTTCGTGACGGGTTGGCCCGTGGCATAGCCGAAGGGATCATGCGCTACCGCAACAGTTATTGAGCCGCCCGCGTTAACGACCCGCATGCCATTGCTTCTCGGCGTCAATATTGATCACATCGCCACCCTGCGCCAAGCCCGTTACGCCCGCAGTCCGCAGGCACATAACGCCGAGCCGTCACCTTTGGTGGCCGCGTTTGACGCGCTTGCAGGTGGCGCAGACTCGCTGACCATCCACGTCCGCGGCGACCGTCGTCACATGCAAGATGCCGATGCGCTGCAAATCCGGGCCGAGCTGCCACTGCCGCTGAATTTTGAGATGGGCGTGACTGCGGAGATGTTGGCCTTTGCCCTGCAATTGAAGCCTGACTTTGCCTGTCTGGTACCGGAGAATCGCGCGGAAATCACCACCGAGGGAGGGTTGGACGTCATCGGAAATTTTGGATCAATCATTGATGCCGTAAGCCAACTTCAGGACAATGGCATCCGGGTGAGTTTGTTTATTGATCCAGAACTCCCCCAAGTCGAAGCCGCCGCCCGCTCTGGTGCCCGCATGATCGAACTGCACACCGGCGCATTCGCCAACGCCTCCGATGATCTGAGAGACCTCGAAATCGCCCGCCTCGCCGCCGCCGCCCGCTCCGCCCATGCCGCCGGCCTCCAAGTCAATGCCGGCCATGGCATCAATTACTCCAATATCTCCCACCTCTGGGCCTTGCCCTATCTCGCAGAGCTAAATATCGGCCACAGCATCGTCGCCCGTGCCCTGCGCGTCGGCCTCACCCAAGCCGTCCGCGATATGCATCAACTCATGGCCACCTACCCGCCTGACGTGAAATGACCGTCCATGGCATTGGCATCGATGTGGTGGAAGTGGCTCGCATTGCCACCGCCATCGCCCGCCATGGCGAAGCTATCCTCGCCCGCCTCTTCACCCCTGCCGAGCGGGCCTACTGCGATACCAAGAAAATCCCATCAATCCATTACGCTGCCCGCTTCGCCGCTAAGGAAGCGGTTGCCAAAGCCCTCGGTACCGGTATTGGTGCCCATGCTAACTGGCTCGATCTGGAAGTTACTCACGGGCCCGGCGGGGTTCCCGCCCTCGGTCTTCACGGCGCAGCTGCCGCCTATGCCTCGGCCCACGGCATCTGCGACATCCAAATCAGCCTGACTCACACCCATGCCCACGCTGCCGCCAACGCCATCGCCCTTAAAGAAGACAAGCAAGGCTTGAGTTTATCGGAGCCGGGCCTTATCTCAGACGTCGGAGGTGGCATTTTTCGGAGGGGATGCCAGCCTGCTGAGCCATTACTCCATCCGCCATTGTAGCCCTCCAGACGTTGAGCCTCGCAAAGCCCCTATGAACCATCACTTGTTGCTGCTCCCCACCGCCTTATTGCTCGGCTCATGCAAACTCGGCCCGGACTTCAAACTACCCGCCGCAAGTGGCGGCAGCCATTGGAAGGAAACTCGCGATACGAATGCCGAGCGACTGCCGGATGACTGGTGGAAACTCTTTAAAGATGCCAAACTCAATCAACTCGTGGAGCGCTCGCTCGCAGCTAACAATGATCTGGCAGCCGCTAAAGCCCGCGTGGAAACCGCCCGCGCGTTGGTCGGAGTGGACCGCGCCCGACTCTTTCCCACACTTAATCTGGCCACCAGCTCAGGCGTCAACCGTTCATCCGACAATGTGGTCAACAGCTCCGTGGTAAGGCTCACCAACAATGACTTCCGCAGCAGCTTCAAGCTCGCCTACGATCCGGACCTGTGGGGACGCAACCAACGCCTGCTCGAAAGTTCGACTGCCCAAGCAGCTGCCAGCGCCGCCCTGTTTGACGCCCAACACCTCGGATTGGCCACCGAAGTGGCCCGTCAGTATTTCGTATTGCGCGGCTTGGATGCGCAGGAAGCTGTCGTTAAAGACACCCTAGTGAGCCGCAAGGAAGCGCTCGACTTGCAGCAAACGAAGACCGACGCCGGTTTGACCGACGGCTTGGCCTCCAGTCGCGCTCGCACCGAGTTGGAACTGGCCAACAACGACTTGGCGGTGGTCCAACGCCAGCGCTGCTCGGCGGAACACGCCCTTGCCGTCTTGTGTGGTGCCCGCCCCGCCGATTTCTCTGTGCCGGCCAAGGTGGTGGAACCGGTGCTGCCCATCCTCCGAGTCGGGCTGCCCGGCAGTATCCTGCTGCGCCGCCCGGACGTGCGGGCGGCCGGCCAACAACTGCGAGCCGCCAACGCCCAAATTGGCGTCGCCCAAAGCGCATTCTACCCAAGTTTCAACCTTCTCGGTGAAGCCGGACTGGAGTCCCTGAACCTCTCCAACTTTGTCAACGCGGAGAGCCGCATCCTCTCACTCGGTGCCGGTGCCGTGGCCCCCATTTTTGACGCCGGCACCAACCAATCCAGGCTCGCAGCCGCCCGCAGTACCTACGATGAGGCCCTTGCCGTTTACCGCCAGACACTGCTTGTCGCCCTGCGCGAGGTGGAAGATGCCCTGGCCGATCTCAAGGGACTGTCACGGTCCCGTGCTGCGCTGGAAGCCGCCCTGGCGAGTTCCAAGGATTCGCGCCAACTCTCGCAGGAGCGCTACAACCAAGGTCTAACCAGCTACCTCGAAGTGGTTGATGCCGACCGCACGGTGCTACAAACCCGCCTCGCCCTCAGCGCCGTCTATGCCCAACACCGGATTTCGCTAGCGGCTCTCGCCAAAGCTCTGGGCGGCGGCTGGAAGTAGGACTCGGACTCAAATTGTCTCACCTGATTTGCTCGTTGAATGCCAAATGCTTCGCCTTAGTTGAAGGACGTCTGAGACCTAATACTAATACCCCACAACCGGGCTGTGAGCCACCTCTGTGGCGCTTGTGGGTTTCGGCAAGTCGGCTGACAGGGCCGCGAGACCAACACAGGTGGCCTGCCATTGGGCTGGCGACCACGGCAGCGGCCGGTGGAGTTTGTCACGCAGACGCTCGACCCGCTCCCAAGCGTCGGCCAGCAAGGGACCGGGCAATTCAGCAATAGCGTCTGCGGCGGCGTCGGCGGTATCGGTGCGATGACAAATAAGCGCCACATCATTGCCGGCCTCAATGGCCAGTCGCGCGTCCTGGCCTCGGCCAAAGCGCCGGGTGATGGCCGCCATGTCCAAATCATCGGTTAGGACAAGGTGCCGGTCGAAGCCGAGTTGGTCGCGGAGGAACCCGCAGATGAGGCGCGGCGAGAGCGAAGCGGGGAATTTGCCATCGATGTTAGGAAATTCGATATGACCGAGCATGACGGCATCGAGTTCGGGCATGAGAGCGGTGTAGGGCAGCGCGTCCTCACGCAGCAACTCGTCGAGGCTGGCATGTACGATTGGTAGTTCGTGATGAGGGTCGGCCACGGCCCGCCCGCCTGCCGGAAAATGTTTGGCGCAAGTGGCGATGCCGCGCTGGCGCAGGGATCGATTCCATTGGCCGGCGTGGGTGATGACGTGCTGCGGGTCGCGGCCCCAACAGCGGCCCCGCAAGGCGTTTTGGGCGGTTGGGTGGTGGTCAAGATCCAGCACTGGAGCCAGATTGAGGTTCACGCCTAACAAACGAAGCATTTCGCCAGTCAAGCGGCCCGTCTTGGTGGTGAGTGCCGGTTGGGCATGGGCTGCCATGGCATTAGCCGACGGGATGGCCGGAGCCAAGTCCCTGGTGCGGGTGACCCGCCCGCCCTCTTGGTCGATGGCGATGATCGGCTGGCTTTGGGATAGATCGCGCAGCGAGTCGGTGAGTTTGCGGGTTTGCTCCGGGGTTACGAGATTGCGCGAGAACAAGATGAAACCCGCTGGTTGCAAGCGGCGAAACAGCGCTGCCTCAACCGCGTTCAAGTGCGGCCCTGCCAGCCCCAGCACCAGCAAGGATCCAGCGCTCACTGCAACGTCTGGTGGAACGGGTCCTGAGCACGCAGCGAAAGCACAAAGGCGCTTAGCAGGTCGATGACGTGGCCGATGTCATCCAGATGGGCGGTTTCCACCACTGAGTGCATGCAACGCAAAGGCAGCGACACCAAAGCGCTGGGAATGCCTTCGCGGGTGGTGAAAATCTTGTCGGTATCCGTCCCGGTGAAGCGGCTGCTGGCCTCGTGTTGAATGGGGATTTTGGCGGTAGCGGCCACTTCCAGCAGACGCTTGACGACCATCGGGTGGTTAGCAGTGCCATGCGTGATGCTGGGGCCGCCTCCGAGTTTGATGCTGCCGGTCTTGGCGGCATCGAGGCCTGGGGTGTCGGTGGCGTGGGTGACGTCGAGGCAGATGCAGAGATCCGGCTGGAGCCGGTAACTGGCCATCGTCGCCCCGTGCCCCCCGATTTCCTCCTGAATCGCATTCAGGCATATCAACCCGAAAACCGGTTTCTTTTTCCCGCTGGCGAGCCGTTTCATCACCTGCGCAATGATGTAGCCGCCGATCCGGTTATCCAGCGCCCGGCCCACCAAACGGCGGTTAGCCAGCTCGAGCGGGCCGTCCTGATAGACCGCTGGATGACCGACGCGCAGGCCCAGAGCGGCGACATCGGTCGGGTTGGAGGCACCGACATCGACCCACAGGTCGTGGACGGCTGGGGCTTTTTCGCTGCCTTGTTCATCGCGGCGCAGGTGGATGGCGGTGTTGCCGATGATGCCGGACACCGGTCCTTTATCTCCTAGCAAATGAAGGCGGCGACCACGGGCGGTGGCCGCATCCGAGCCCCCCACCCGGTCGAGCCGCAGAAACCCCTTATCGTCAATGTGTTTGATCATGTATCCAATCTCGTCGGCGTGGGCCGCAAGCATGATCGAGCGTGGCGAATTGCCCGGCAGCGTGGCCCACGTCGAGCCATAGGCATCGCAGGCCACTTGCGGGGCGTGCTGCCGGATCCACTCCGCCCACACCCGTTGGCCGGGCATTTCAAAGCCGGTGGGACTGGGGGTTTCAAGCAGGCGAAACAAAAACTCACGGTCGTCGTTTTTCATGGGCTGACGGATTGAAGCGCTTTCCCGCCCACTGACAAGGCAGATCTCATCCGATGGCAGGTGATGACCGCAATCCATGGTAATCGATTCCCATCTGCTCTATGGATTGCCCCGTGGCGGCAGTGTGGTGATTGGCAATGAATACTCATTTTGATCCGTAGTTATTGAAGAAGTCCTCATCAGTGTTGGACCACTGTAGATAAGTGTATATCTTCATAAATTAGATAAAAATACTGATTTTTTCGGATCTGTGGCTTGACGCGAGCAGAAACCAAGGACACGATGGCTGCGTGAGTGCGGCCGTAATCAGAGACTCAATGCCTGAAGGTAAGATCGGGAATGGCCGGGGTAACGGCGCAGCGCAATATCCTCCACAGAGGAGATGGGCGGACGTGCATTCCGACGCTCAGGACACGCACGCGGAAATTTTGACGGGAACGGGCCTGCTGCTTGCGACGTTGCTTATTATGGTCCTGAGCGCGGTGCTGGTGTGGTTTGCCATCCTGCGTGAAAACCAAGTATTCTGGACCAACGCTGGCGGCTATCCGATTTGGTTGCGTGATTTGGTTCTGTGGACCTACATTCCGTTGCTCGGCGTCGCTGGTCTGAGTCTGATGGCGCTGAGCATGGCATGTTTTTCGCGAATCTGCCGATCGAAACGTTTTTTCGCGGTTGAGGGGTTGCTGCTGTTGATGTGTTGGGCTGTATTAGCCACATCCGGCTACATCGCCTTCAGCAACAACATCGTCAACATCATCGAAGGCCGGGACTTGCACTATCACCCATCTTCTCTATAATCGATGGCTCGATGTCGTTTAATCCTGCCCACTTTGCACAAGATCCCGCTGCCATGCAGGCCCTGTCTTGGATGCAAGAAGGGCGCTGGCGCAAGGCTCGCGATGCCGCCAAAGAATTAGTCAAGCGTGAGCGTGAGCGTTACCTCCCATTGCTGATCGAAGCTAACATAGGACTGACACGCGAAATGTTTGCTAAGGGGCTGCTGAAAGAAGCAGCTACCGTCGTGGAGTACCTCGCAACCATCGCGCCAGCTTCATTGGTGGCAGGGTTGCGGGCTGAGTTGGCAGCTCCCGTGATCAAGCCCATTGCCCCGGATCCCGTCAAGACGGAGGCGGCTGGCTGGTGGGCGGCTGCCCTGCGGGTGGACGCTGCAGGAACGGCGGCTATTTCCGCAGCGGATCTGGCGGCAGTTGATTTGTTAGTGACTGCTGCCTTGCTGCCGTCTGTGGAGGATGGCGACGAGCGTGAACTGCGATTGGCGCGGGAGTTGGCGGCGGTGCGGACGGCCTGGCACGAGGCCGGCCACGCGGTCGCGGCGCTGGCCGTGGGGGCCGCCTTCAGCTCGGCCAGCATCCGGCCCAGCGCCGGCGACGGCACGGCCGGCGGCACGTTCAACTTCTTCTTCAACGTGCTGGTGGCCGACGTGAACGGCTCCGCCGGCGTCAACAACACCGACACCACGTC
>JBAXCM010000156.1:0-9239 GCA_037141475.1 Verrucomicrobiota bacterium
TCATTCCTGATACCCACTTCACGGCACAGCCTGGGATGTTCAGCGTTGACCACATCGATCCCGGGTCTGCATGGCTCGCCGCCAACCTGCCGGAAAACCTGCGAGGCAACGTCGCGGATTTGGGCGCGGGTTGGGGGTTTCTATCCGACGCAGTGCTGCGGCGCTGCCCGAAGGTTGGACGCATCGACTTGTTCGAATCTGATGCCCGGGCCCTCGACTGTGCCCGCGTCAACCTCGCCGGCCACCCCCAGGAGATCCACTTCCACTGGCACGACGTGTGCGCCGGGCTGCCGGGCCATTATGACGCCATCGTGATGAACCCGCCATTCCACACCGGCCAGGCCACCGACGTGGATCTGGGACGGGCGTTTCTCAAATCCGCTGCCGCCGCACTCAAACCCGGTGGAAAATTATGGCTGGTGGCAAACCGCCAACTCGCCTATGAAGCGGCGTTGGAGGCCAGCGGGTTGGCTTGGCACAACGCCGGCAACAACCCAACCTACAAATTATTGTTTGCGCAACGCCGCTAGGTTTTTCCTATCCATTCCATGAAACTCGTCAAACTTCTCGCCAACCTCGGCTATGGATCCCGCAAGGACGTCCAACGCCTGATCCGCGCCGGTGCCATCACCGATGACCAGGGAAATGTCTTAGACGAGGGCGATTTTCCTCCGCATGCCACCATCCGCTTCCGAGGTGATCCCCTCGACCCGCCGTTTCCTCTGCTCCTGATGCTTCACAAACCCGACGGCTACACATGCAGCGCCGACGATCCGGGCGCCACCATTTTTGACCTGCTGCCGCCCCGCTTTGCCTTGCGCAACCCCCTGCTCAGCCCGGTCGGCAGACTCGACAAGGATACCACCGGACTTCTTCTTCTAACGGATGACGGACCGTTGTTGCACAAAATCATCCATCCGAAGTCCGGCTGCCTCAAGGTCTATCGGGCGGTGCTGGACCGGCCACTCGACGGCCATGAAGCCGGACTGTTCGCATCGGGCGAAATGCTCCTGAAAAGTGAAAGCAAACCCCTGCTGCCAGCCCGCTTGGAGGCCGAGGGCACCAATCAAGCCCTCGTCACCTTGCACGAGGGCCGCTATCATCAGGTGCGCCGCATGTTCGCCGCTGCCGGTAACCATGTGCTCACCCTCACGCGCACCGCCATCGGCGGCCTGCGCCTGCCCGACGATCTTGCTGAGGGCGAGTGGCGCAGCCTCACCGCCGACGAGCGGGCTGGGATCTTTGCAGGCAGCGCCTTAGCCCCTCGGCGCTCAGTGCCTGAAGAACAGCAGCGCGACGAGGGCAAAAATCGGAATCAAGATGGGCAATGAAAACCGCAACACATAAGAAAAGAAGTTCGGCGTGTGAACTTTGGAATGCTCGGCTATCGCCTTGACCATAAGATTTGGACCATTTCCAATATATGTTAGTCCACCAAAGAACACCGCCCCGGTTGAAATGGCCACCATATATCTCCCGTGTTCCGCTAAAAACTGCGCAACCTGTGGCGGATGGTCCAGTTGCAGCCCGAAGCGGCCAAACGCGGCGGCAGCAAACGTCAGATACGTCGGTGCATTGTCTAGCACGCCCGACAGCATTCCAGTGAGCCAGAAGAACGTCAGTTCGGTATCGATGCCAAGGCTGCGGGAGTGCAATTGCAGATAGTCGAGGACGGGCACCATCGTGGCAAATATCCCAATGAACAGCCAGGCAACCTCCTTGATCGGCGCAAAAGTAAAGTCGTTGGAATGGTGCACAGAGGCCGGGGTGAATCGATAGGAGGCCAGTGCCGCGAGGCCCATCAGCGCCTCGCGCCACCCGGAGGGCAGCAGCACCGCGCCGAGAATGATGGCCAAATAACCCAGGTTGCTCAAGCCGGAGAACTTCCAAGCCTCCGGATCCGCGGTCTGCTCATCTCTAACTTGGAGTGGTGCCCTAAGGAAATTTCGCCGGTCCAAGAAATAGAACACCACTAGCAACAGACCCAGGGTCACGGCCCACGGCTGCCAGCAATGCTGCAGCACCCACCAAAAGGGCACCCCTTTGAGATAACCCAAAAAGAGTGGCGGGTCACCCACCGGCGTCAGGCAACCGCCGACGTTGCTGACAATATAGATAAAGAAAACGGTGTGCAGCGAAGTGTACCGGTATTTATTCATCCGGATCCACGGCCTCACCATCAACATGGATGCACCAGTGGTACCCAGCACATTTGCCAGGAGGGCGCTGAACAAGAGATAAGTGCAGTTCATCCACGGCTTTGCCTCACCACCCTTGACTTGGATATGAATACCGCTGGTCACCACAAACAGCGAGGCCACCAACGCCATAAAGCTGATGTATTCTCCAGCCACAGCCAGCATGCGCAAAGGTTCTCGCAGCACGCAGAGATAATAGGCGACGCTGATAGAACCAAGACCCAACGCAACGTGATGATAGTGCCTGTCCCAGTGATGCTTGAGAACAACCGGCAGCAGGGCGATGGCCAGCAGCATCGCGCAAAACGGCAACACCATCGCCGGATGGGGATCCGGTATCACCTCGGCCAACACCAGACATGAGGATACTTGATTCATTCACCACAATTCCGGTTTGCAAGAAGTCTCTAACCGGCTAGAGACTCATGAACGCCACACAGGAGCCCAGCAGGCCGATCGCAGCCGCGCCGCCAATCATGTGGCCCGGAGCGAGCAACTCGCGTTCACCTTTCATATAGCCGCGCCAGTAAATGCCCATGGCACGCCCGGCTAACAACATGGTGACAAGAAATGGCATGATGAATACCAACGGACCCGGCTGTTTGGTGGCGATGCCATAAGCGCTTATGAGAAAGGCAGCGCTGGCAAAGGCTGCATTGAGAATCAGAGGTTTGCTGCTGGTGAGGCGCCATGCGCAGAGGCCCAGGAGCAGGGTTAGGAAAGATATGCTGGAAAGAAAAATGACGGTGGAATTCATATATATATTTGTGAGAAAAGGCGGCGGGGCACTCGGCCCCGCCGCCGGTTTATGGTTGGTTTATGGACGATCTCAGACGGCCTGTTCGCCGGTTTCTCCGGTGCGGATGCGAATGGTCGCTTCCACTGCCGAGACAAACACTTTGCCGTCGCCAATCTTACCTGTCTTGGCCGCCTTGACCACCGCTTCCACGGCGACGTCCAGCAAGCCATCAGCAACGACGACCTCGATCTTTACCTTGGGCAGGAAGTCCACCGTGTATTCACTTCCACGGTAGATCTCGGTCTGGCCCTTCTGTCTGCCAAACCCCTTCACCTCGGTGACGGTCATTCCTTCAATGCCGAGTTCGATGAGGGCGTTCTTAACCTCTTCCAGTTTGAACGGCTTGATTGTGGCTTCAATTTTTTTCATATCAGTTATTACAATTGGTTGGTATCATTGGCTGGCTCCGGATTGCATGGTGGAGCCGGGTTTGGTGGGGTATCAGTGGACGGCGGGCGATGTTTTGTCTGTGGTGGGGAAATCGGGATAAGCTTCAACACCCATTTCCGGGACGTCGAGACCTTCAATTTCGTCCTCACGCTTCGAACGGATCGGCACAAAAATGTTGGAGATCTTGAAGAATAGCATCGAGAACGCAAAGACAAACACGATGCACACCAGAGCGTTGATCACCTGCGCCACAAGCTGCGTGGCATCGCCGGCCGGCGCGCCAAACAACTGGCCCAAGATGCCGGTTACGCCCACGTCTGTCCATCCGCCGGTCGGACCGGTGCCGGTCAATTCCGCAAATTGCTTGAGGGTGGCGGGAGCCGAATCATTGTTGATGATGGTCCAAGCGCCATCCTTGAAGAGCTTGTGGACACCGCCCCAACCAGCTCCATAGGAACCATTGGCAAAGATACCCACACTCAGAACGCCCCACAGACCGTTGACGCCATGCACCGAGATGGCTCCCACGCAGTCGTCAATGCCGCGCTTTTCCCAGAAAAACACTGAGAACACCACGATGACACCGGCAATGAAGCCGATGATCACAGCACCCAACGGATTTACAAATGCGCAGGGGGCCGTGATGGCCACCAAGCCGGCGAGCAGGCCGTTGCACAACATCGTCGGATCGGGCTTGCCGTTAAGCCGATACATGGTGATCAGTGTGCCGACTGAGGCGGCAGCGCCAGCTAACATCGTGTTAACCGCAACAATGGCGATGCGTCCATCCGTGCCGGCCAGTGTCGAACCCGGGTTGAACCCGAACCAGCCGAAAGCCAAAATGAAGGTGCCTAACATGACCATCGGCACGTCGTGACCGGGCATAGCACGCGGTTTTCCGTTTTTGTCGTATTTGCCGAGGCGCGGACCGATTGCCCAGGCTCCTGCAAGACAGATGACGCCACCGCACAGATGGACTACGCCGGAGCCGGCAAAGTCCACAGCACCATGACCCAAGGCGAAGTTTTGTCCGAGCTGAGCCAGCCAGCCACCACCCCAGACCCAGTTGCCGTAAATGGCATAAGGCAGCATGCCGATCCAGAAGCCATAGACGACGAAATGTTTGAAGTTCCAGCGCTCGGCCATCCCGCCAGTGGGGATGGTGGCCGTGGTATCCATGAACACCATTTGGAACAGAAAGAGACAGAAAACAGCGGTGTCAAACACCGACGGATTGAGGAAAAATCCCTTCAGACCCAACAAACCAAACGGATGCCCGGCAATGGTGACCGTCCACCCTTGATTCAGCAGCATCAGGCCTTGGCCAAGTGACGGCTGCCATCCGATGGGTACCGGACCGTTGGCATAGTTGCCAAACATGAAGGCGAACCCGCAAATCCAAAACCCAAGCATGCCAAGGCCGTAAATCATGAAGTTCGTCGCCATCACGTGGGCCGCGTTCTTGGCCCGGGTCAGGCCGGTTTCAACCAGCGCAAAACCCGCCTGCATGAACATCACCAAGAAACCAGTGATGAGCGTCCATACAAGATTGATAGATATCTTGTTGTGAGCGACGTTCTGAATCAACTCATCGGTGGTCACCTTGTTCTTGCCATCCGGATTGACGCTGGAGGCGTCCGCCGGCACCGGCCAGGCCAAATCGGTGACCGTTCCCGCGTTAGCTCCCGGTGGGTAACCCACTGAGTCTGGTGGTGCGGGTGGAGGCGTTGCGGCTGGGGCCGCAGCGTCGGCTGCTGCTGCGGGTGGAGGCGTTGCGGCTGGGGCCGCAGCGGTGGTTGGTGCCGGAGCCGCCGCAGGAGTTGCGGCGGGTGTGGCTTCAGTGGCGGGAGGAGCTGCTGCAGGATCGGTACTATCCGCTCGAACAGCGCTTCCCCCGGCGGTCAGATAGAACGCCCCTGCCATGGCAAGGAGCGCCAACTTTCTTATATGTATTCGCATAGGTTCTGCTTGGTATTGGTTTCAATTTGAACCGCCGGCCTGCCACCGGGAGGAATCAAGTCTTCACCCGAAGACCCAACCGATAACATCAAGACCGCCAAATTCAGATTGGCCAATTAGCAGACGCCGTGCCAATTTTCATTGGACACCTTGCGAATTTTTCATCCGCCACGGCTAGCATCCTTGAAAAGGAGTCGAGTTTTCCACGGCCGGATGGATTGACGATCAGAACTCAAGGTCCGACCTAATCATTTTCGACAGCGGATCAAGCAAGTCGAATTCCCCAAGTGCCGACTGCAGGCGAACGAACAACACCTGAAAAAAATGTTAAAATCCGAGGTCCCCATCGAGGGAGCGGGCGCTCATCAACTCAGCCAGGTGGTGGACCGGGCAGGCTAACATTGCGGGCGAAACCATGATTGAAGTCGATAGCTAACATGCGGCCATACAGCGGATCACCCAACCCGGCCAGCAGCTTGATCACCTCGACGGCGGCCAGTGCGCCGATCGTGCCGGCCACCGCTCCAAACACCGGAAAACGCCGCGTCCACCACGCTGGCCGATCGGGACACCAATCACTGTAACGCGGCGTGTGGGGCGGATGCACGGTTGTGACGTATCCATCCATTTCAAACATAGCCGCCTCGACGCATGGAATCCCGTAATGCGAGGCGGCATCATGCAGAGCATGGCGCTCCTCGAACAAGGGTGCCGCACTGACGACCACGTCAGCCCCGGCCGCATGGAGCAGAGCCAACTCCAGCGTCGGCTGCTGCGCCACCACATCAACGCGGATGCCCGGATTGAGCGCCCGCAGGCTGGCTGCGCCGCACTCGACCCTCGAACTGCCAAGCGCCGCGCTGGTCATCAGGATCTGGCGGTTGAGATCATCGATCATTAAGTCGCCGCCATGCATCAGGATCAAGCGGCCGACACCCGCAGCCGCAAGTTGCTGGGCCGCGCTGCCGCCAACGCCGCCAATCCGCGAAACAAGCACAGTGGCCCCCTTCAAGCGGCGTTGGCCGTCCTCGCCCACGCCGGGCACGGTCATTTGCCATGCATAGCGCGCACGGTCATCATCGGTCAATTCGGGCAACGGCTGGTGCATAATGACTGAACCTAGGAAATGCCAGCCTACGCTGCAGCGGCCCGGCGTTATCGATATTTCGCGAATCATACACAGCGCTTCGCAAAACAGCCATTGCCACGCCGCCTGCGATCCTGTGTACTCTCGTCCGATGATGCTCAAGAAACCCACAGTCGTTGCGCTGACCGCAACGTGCCTGATGATTGCGACAGTGCACGGCGACGACTGGCCGTGCTTCCGAAAGAACGCGCGGCGCTCTGCGGCTAGCTCGGAACAACTGGGGTTTCCGCTGGCCAGCACCTGGGTTCATCGCGGGGCCACTCCGCGGCCGGCATGGCCCGAACCCGGCCGCACGGTCAATTGGTTTGATTTCGACTATGCCTATCAACCGGTGGCGGCTGCCGGTCTGGTCGTATTTGGGTCGTCGGCCGACGACACGGTTTATGCGCTCAAGGCGGCCGACGGCCAGCTGGCATGGAGTTTCACCACCGACGCGCCGATCCGGTTTGCGCCGCAGTTGGTGGATGGCATGTGCTATTTTGCTTCGGACGACGGGGCGGTGTACTGCGTCAACTCGCAGACGGGCACGTTGGTATGGAAGTACCGCAGTTACTCAACCAACCGAATGATCTCCGGCAACGGCCGCATGATCTCTCGCTGGCCTTGCCGCTCAGGCGTGCTCGTCATCGGCGATACCGTGTACTCCACAGCCGGCATGTGGCCGTCGGAGGGCACCTACTTTTTCGCGCTGGACCGCCACACCGGCAAAGTCCGCTGGTGCAACGATACCTGCAGTGCCGACTACTCCCTGTTTCCGCATGACGGGGTTTCCTTTGGCGGACCCACTCCGCAAGGAGATCTGCTCTCAGATGGCAAAATCCTGCTCGTCCCCACCGGCCAAAGCGCCCCGGCCGCCTTCGAACTTGCGAGCGGGAAATTCCTCTACTGGGATACCCGCGCCCCTGGATCCACCTGCGCAGCTCTCGGCGACGAGTGCGTGATGGTGGCAGCCCGCGCTTGGCAGGGCGACCAAGACACCCGGTTGGGCGAGGCGGATTTGTGGGAGTCCGATGGCATCGCGTTTTACGGATTGCGTGATGGTTCGCGCGGCTTCAAGCCGAAGTGGTCACAGTACGACAAACTCCCCGGCTCGACGCGCGGCGGCATGGGACGCCTGCGCGGCATGATCGAGCCAATCGGTGGACGCGACCGGATGGTGTTTTCTAACAATATATTATATGCTTCGGGAATGGGAATGGTGGACGCGGTGGATGCCACGGGCAAGGAGATCAAGAGCCTGTGGCAACAGCCGGCACCGCGCGTTTACTGCCTGGCGCTGGCCGGCAACTCTTTGATAGTCGGCTGCGATGGCGAAGTTCGAGCTTTAAACACGAGCGATGGTAAAACCCTCTGGTCCGCACCGGTGAACGGCCAGGCTCGCGGCATCGCCGTGGCCAACGGGCAAATGATTGTTTCCACCGACCGGGGCGTGATCTACAATTTCAGTCGGCAGGCCGGCAACCCGCTTGCGGCGGCTAACCAAGCGGCGTCCGTCCCCGGGCCGAAGTTACCGGCGGACTTTGCGCTTGATCCAGACGTCAAAGGATATGCTTTGGTAGGCGGTGCCGCAGATACGACGCTGGCCGAGGCCCTCGCGGCCGCCAGCCATCTCAATGTCACATGCCTGTTGCCGGACGCCGCCAGCGTTGCCAGCGCCCGCCAGCATTTATCAGCCACTGGCAATGCATCACACGTGGTGGTGCATCAAAGTCCGCGCGACGGACGGCTGCCCTACGCCGACTATTTTGCCAACGTCGTGATTGTGTGCGGCAATGGAGGCGGCATCAGTCTCGATCAATTCCATCGCGTGCTGCATCCCTCCACCGGCAAAATGTATTTCCCCGGCGCAGCGGCGTCCACCATGGCTGCATCGCTGGAGGCCGGAAGTATTCAGTCGCGCGAGTTGCTGACCACCGGCACCATCCCCACCGTCGTGCGCAGCCCGCTCGAAGGCGCATTTGATTGGAACTCGACCTACAAGACCGACCAGCGTCTCAAGTGGCCGCTGGAACTGTTGTGGTTCGGCGGCCCGGGGCGGGACCGAATGCTGCGCCGCCACGGCCGCTATTATCCACCGCCGATTCCGGCAGCCGGACGCGTGTTTCTGGAAGGCGAGTCGCACGTGATCGCCACCGACGCCTACAACGGCACCGAGTTATGGTCATGGTATGTGCCCGGTTTCCGCAGCATCAACGCCGACGATAAAAACGTCTATATCGGTGCCCGAAACCTGCTGCAATGCGATGCTCGAAGCGGCGAAATCCTCAAGGTGTTCGGCGATCCCAAGCCGTTTGTCTTCGACTTGGCAAAGCCGCAGGCGTTCGACGCCAAGAAGGGCAACAAATATTCGGGCCGCATCACGGTGCAGAAGTCGCCACAAGCGCTAGAACTGGTCCTAGAAACACACTCCCCCACCCCATACAGCGCCGATTGCTGGATGTTGGATTTTGATTTCCGGGATACCCCGCAACGACTCCATCCACCCGCAGCGGGTGCCTTTTCTATCATCGTCAACACCACCAGCGGCACCTTGCGCAACTACGCTCAACCGGTCGGTGTGGTGCTGCCCAAGCTAACACTGAGCCGCGGGCCAAATCCGAAAAGCCCGCTCGTGCTGCACATCTCAACTGAGGAAATCAACCGTCTCGCCGGGCATGCGGTGGCAAACTTCGACCTGCGTGCTGAACTCCTCCTCTATGAAAGCGGCAAGGAAGCGCCGCGGCGCTTCCTTGCCGCTTTCATAGAG
>JBAXCM010000157.1:0-9123 GCA_037141475.1 Verrucomicrobiota bacterium
GGACTTGAGTCAGTGCAGCCGGGCAACGTCAGCTATTTTCCGCCAACAGACAAGTGCGGAGACAGACGAATGGCAGGAAACGCTACCAGGGTGCCCCCTCTAACGTCCGGAATCCCGGCTTTAACAGCCATTTTTCATCCATTAATATCCAAATTCGCTCCTGTAACATGACCCTTGCGGTGTGCGCTGGGAAGTGGAAGTTTAGACAAATCTGCTGCTGCCCGGCGGTTTCTGGCAGCGCACATCTCCACCATGAAATCCTTTTCCAACCTTTGCAGCACCTTTGCCATCGCCATCGCCTCATCGCTAGGTTTGCTGCACGCCTACACGGTGGCCGAAATGAAACAAATGGAGGTCAAGGTCGAGCAATTGGTCGCCAAGAACACCCCCGCAGTGGTTTCCCTGCTCGGCGAAACCATCCCCGGAGCCGGCTCAGGAACTCTCGTCTCGGCCGATGGTCTCATTCTAACTGCTGCCCATGTGACCCGCGGCAACGAACACATGACGGTGATTTTCCCCGACGGCCACTCGCTTAAATGCACCGTGCTCGGTGCCAACTACACCAGTGACTTGAGCTTGGCGAAAATCGACGAGGCAGGCACCTATCCTTTTGTTGAACTCGGCGATTCGGACCAACTTGAGCCGACGACAATGGTCGTGGCCATGGGCCATCCAGGTGGCTTTGACCTGCGGCGCACACCGCCTGTGCGCATCGGACGAATCAACCAGAAAAACCCCGGCGGCTTTCTGATGAGCGATTGCACCCTGGTGGGTGGAGACTCCGGAGGCCCGCTGTTTGACATCGATGGCCGCATCGTCGGCGTCCATTCATCCATCTCCGAGTCTCTCACCTTCAATCGCCACGCCCCGGTCAACTCCGCCAAAACCGATTGGCAAAAACTCCTCGATAGCAAAAATCGCTGGGGCTCCTTGCCCGGTACTCCGGCACCCGGTGCCGGACGCCAGCGGGCCATGCTCGGCGCTGTCCTCGACCTGACAACCCAGGGCGGGGTCGCCCTTAAGGAAGTTCCCCCAAAATCACCGGCCGCCGAAGCCGGTCTCCAAACCGGCGATGTGATCGTGAAATTCAATAACCGCACCATTCAAAACGCCGAGCAACTCAAGGCGCGCTTGCTCCGCGCTAGGCCGGGCCGGAAAGTGGTGCTCGCCTACCGCCGCGGGGAAACGGACGGCCGCGCAACGGTCACGCTCATTTCTGAGGCGGAACTCATCCACCGCATGAACCCTAGCGAAAACCCACCGGACGCACCCCAGACCGCACCGGAGGCCGCACCTCAGGCCGCAGCGCCAACCAAGCCACAGGCGACAGGCCCGTTCGCTGATTTATTGGAAAACCTCCGGCGCAAGGGACAGGCCAACGGTGGCGGCCGCGAACCGCAATGGAAGCCTAACGAACTCGAAGGACTGCTGCGCGGAACGCTTGAAAAACAAGGCGTCGCCAAAGACACCCTCAAGCACGCCCTGCTCCCCGATCTGCTTCGCTTGATTCAAGAGCACAACCCCGATGCGGCACAAACCCACAATTTCGAGGGCCTCGAACCACTCCGGGATCTGCTCGTGCTGATGGACCCGAAGCTCCAAGGCAAACTCGACGACCAATTTCACGGCATGCTCGACGGCTACCGGCCCGGTTGTGGGGCCGCCTCGAAAGCCACAGTCATGTTCCGCGATGGCAAACAACCCAAGGAACTCCTGGCCCTCGGCACCTGCGTCAACGCAGATGGCTGGCTGCTAACCAAAGCCAGCGAAATCGCCGCAGCTGCCGAACCTCAGTGCTTGGTCAACGGCGAGTGGCTCGCCGCCAAGGTCGCCCACACGTGGCAGGAACACGATCTCGCATTGGTCAAAATCCCCGCTCAACAACTCCCCGCCGTCACTTGGTCCGCCCAACCTACGCCAGCTATCGGTGCTTTCATCGCCGCCGTCACCCCAGACGGTGAGGACCCTGCCGCCATCGGCTTGGTCAGCGTCGCCACCCGCACACTCTTGGACAAAGGCCGTGGCTTCCTCGGCGTCCAACTTGAGGCAGACGCCCAAGGCGTGATGGTTCGCGTTGTCATCCCTAACGGAGTAGCAGCCGCCTCCGACGTCCAGCCTCACGACCGTGTGCTCGAAGTGGATGGCACCAAGCCAGACACGATCTTCAATTTCACCAAACTCATCGCGGCACACAAGGCCGGCGAAACGGTCAAACTAAAACTCCAACGCGGCGAAACCGTGATCGAGAAAGACATCGCCTTGGGCGATCGCGGCAACAGCCCCGCTGCCCACGCCGAACGCGGAACCGACAAAATGGACTCCATGGGCAGCACACTCAGCAAGCGCAAGGGCGACTTCGCCAGCGTCCTCCAATCCGACTTTCCCCTCGACGCCAACCAATGTGGCGGCCCAGTGACTGACCTTGACGGCAACGTCATCGGCTTGGTCATCGCCCGTTCCGGCCGCGTCGAGACCCTGCTGCTCCCCAGCTCCACCGTGCGTGAAGTCCTCGCCAGCGTCGACCTCACCAAAGAGGCCGCCGCCCTCTCGGCCACTCCTTGATTTTCGAGAGCCTCATGAGCATCATAGCGCTGCTTGCTTTGTTGGGCTTTGCTTGCTAGCTCTCGGCAGTCAATGTGGCCTTCAATCATAGCGCCAATATTTTTCTGCTAGGAGCATCCATCCTTGCCCGTGCGGTGTGGAAGTCGCAAATGACATCCATGCAATTCGTCACGGACCATGCCTGTCCGGTTGACCTAAATTTGTCTCTATTCGGCCCAATTCCTCAATGCCATGAAGATCATGTTTACACTCGCAGCCAAGGTGAGAGTTGGAAGTGATTGTGGTTTCTTACCGGAACTTCCAGACTTTGCCGGCACTCGATCATCCCGGTTTTCCTTTTGAAATCAGGGGGTTTTGCTCGTTTTGCGGTGGTCTTGAAGTTTCACCCGCGTGACTACATCGGGACCCGCGGCGAGGAGATTCTTGGGTGGGGTCACTCCGGCCGCGCCGAACAGTTGCGCTTGGAGGGTGCTGGGGTCGGGCAAATGGCGGCTCACGCTTCGGCCACTGGTTTTGTCGTATATCTCAATCACACACAACTTCGCCAGTTCGGTCAGGCCTTCCTCCACGGTCATGTTCAATGGCTCCCACGCCGTTTCCAAGCCAGCTGGCCATGGACGCGGAGCAGGTGCGGCAAGTCCGCCTCGAGGTCGTGCCAACCGCCGCCGAGCGTGCCATCAATCACCAACTCCTGCGGGACCATCATTACCTTGGGGCCGGCACCATGGTCGGAGCCCAACTGCGCTACCTCGCCCGCAGCAGCGGCGGCGAGGTCGTAGGTGCGTTTGGTTTTGGAGCCGGCTCGTGGCTAGTTTCCGGGCGCGACCGCTTCATCGGCTGGTCGGACACCTCGCGCCGCGCCCAGCTGCATCGGATCGTCAACAACAACCGTTTTTTAATCCCGCCCTTGGTGCGTGCTCCCAACCTTGCCTCCCGCCTGCTTTCCCTCGTCGCCCGGCGCATCGCTGCGGACTGGCGCTCGCGCTACGGCTACAGCCCCGTGCTGTTGGAGACTTTTGTGGAGTTGGAGCGCTTCACCGGCACCTGCTACCGGGCGGCCAACTGGATCGAAGTCGGCACGACCCAGGGCCGCGGAAAACTCGAAAAGAACCTCCGGCGAGTCCTCCCACTCAAGAGCATCCTGGTTTACCCGCTCCAAAAGAACTTCCGTTCCATCCTCGCCCGCTGAGCCCTGACCCAGAGGGGCACCGAATATTTACACTTACTCAGGAACTTGCACCGCCGATGGGCTGACAACGACGAGACTAACTTAGCCGAAAGTTAGTGGGGAGGACTGGTTCCCCGTGGCGCCTTTGAGGTCGAACCCTGAGTTCTGAGCCATTATCGAAGCGGTGTCCGAAAGTTCAATCGTCCGGACTAACACACGCACTCATCGCGACATTACGCTGGTCCGATCGGACCAGCGTAATGTCGCGGCGGGATGGGCGATGGAGGGACGCGAGGGCTGTTCGACAGCATGGGCAGAGGTGCCGTCGGCAGAATATGCTAAGTGGTCGTTTGTGAGTTTGGCAGGGACGATAGCAGCACCGTGATTCGGCTTGCGGAATGCCCCCGATCCGCGCCAACATCGGCGCGTGACCCCTGAACTCGAAGACCTATTTGCTTTTTTGCGCTTTCCCAGCATTTCGACGGACTCCCGCCATGCTGGGGACGTCCGCGCTTGCGCCGAATGGCTGTTGGCCAAGCTCGCTGCGATGGGACTCAGTGCACAACTCCACGATACCCCCGGCCACCCGCTGGTAGTGGCTAGAAATGCCCATGTCACCGGTCGCCGCACCGTGCTCATTTACGGCCACTACGATGTGCAACCGGTCGATCCGCTCGCGCTGTGGACGAGCGAGCCATTTGCCCCGGAAATCCGCGATGGCAAAATTTGGGCCCGTGGCTCAGCCGACAACAAGGGCCAGATGCTCGCCCATGTTCTGGGCGTCGAACAAACGCTGCGCCAACATGGCGAACTTCCGGTAAACCTTATTTTCCTGTTTGAAGGCGAGGAAGAGATCGGCAGCCCCAATCTCGCGCCATTTCTGCTGGAGCATCGCGACGCCTTGCGCTGCGATGTGATCGCCATCTCAGACACCGGCATGGTCGCCCCGGGCATACCCACCCTCGGCTACGGCCTGCGCGGCATCACCTGCTGCGAGGCCATCATCCGCGGACCCAAAGGCGACCTGCATTCCGGCCTTTTCGGCGGGGTGGTGGCCAATCCCGCCACCGCCATCGCCCGTCTAGTTGCCAGCCTCCACGACTCCGACGGACGGGTCGCCATTGACGGATTTTATGATGATGTGCGCCCGCTGGAAACCTGGGAGCGTGAGATGTGGTCAACCATTCCCGGGGTCAGCGACGCGGATTTCCAAAAGGCATCCGGTTCGCCAGGGCTTTTTGGTGAGCCCGGTTATTCTTCAGCCGAGCGCACATGGGCCCGCCCCACCGCAGAGGTCAATGGCATCGGCGGCGGCTATCAAGGTGAGGGATCCAAAACGGTGATTCCGGCCGAAGCCTTCGTCAAACTCTCATTCCGCCTCGTCCCTGATCAATCACCTCAAGACATCATGGCCAAGGTCGGCCGCCACCTTGCAGCCCATTGCCCGCCCGGCGTGACCGTCGAAGTCTGCCACGGCCACGACGGCAAACCTTATGCCACCGACCCTCATTGCCTTTTCGGCCTGGCCGCCCAAGCCGCCCTTCGCAGCGTTTTTGGCGCTGAGCCAGTACTGATTCGCGAAGGTGGTAGCATTCCCATCGTCCAGACGTTTCGCGAAATCCTCGAAGCCGATACTCTTTTGCTAGGACTGGCCCTGTCCGATGCACAAGTCCATGCCCCTAATGAAAATTTTCCGCTCGACAATTTTCATGCTGGAATCCGTCTCAATCAATCCCTGCTCACACACCTAGCAATCGCATGAGTAGACCCAAGATCACTTCGCTACGAGACAAAAGACCCGCTGCACTGCAAGCCAAGAGCAGAGCAGCGCTCCTGGGCAGAGTATGGCACTTCCAATTCCAGGCTCCTGTCTGGGAGCGAAACTGCCTCGCGTTTCCCCCGATAACTGATATCTAACAATTTATTTTCCCATGCCTGATTCTACCCCCGATTCCCTTCCAGATCCCCGCCCGGTCAAGCTCGACTTCATCCGCGAGATCATCACTGCGGATCTGGCCAGCGGCAAGCATGCCACCACCTTCACCCGCTTCCCGCCTGAACCCAACGGCTACCTCCACATTGGCCACGCCAAGTCGATTTGCCTGAATTTCGGCATTGCCCAGGAAAACGCCGCCAGTGGTGCCCGTTGCCACCTGCGCTTCGACGACACCAACCCGGAGAAAGAGGAACTCGAATACGTCGAGAGCATCAAGACCGACGTCAAGTGGCTCGGGTTTGATTGGGGCGAGCACTTGTATTATGCCAGCGATTACTTCGAGTTCTACTATCAATGCGCTGTGCATCTCATTGAGCAAGGTAAGGCATACGTGGAACAACAAAGCGCCGAAGAAATGCGCGCCAACCGCGGCAACCTTACCCAGCCCGGCGTTCACTCGCCCCATCGCGATCGCCCCTTGAAGGAGAATCTCGACCTCTTCGCCCGCATGCGGGCCGGCGACTTCAAGGAAGGAGAGTGCGTGTTGCGGGCAAAAATCGACATGGCCTCGCCCAACCTGAACCTGCGCGATCCGGTGATCTATCGGATCCTGCACGCTGAGCATCACAACACCGGAAGCGCATGGTGTATCTATCCGATGTATGACTTTGCCCATCCGCTCGAAGACGCTCTGGAGCACATCACCCATTCGCTGTGCACGCTGGAGTTTGAGAACCATCGGCCCCTTTACGATTGGTTCATCGACAACTGCCCCGTGCCTTCCAAGCCGCGCCAGATCGAGTTTGCCCGGCTCAACTTGAGTTATACCATCATGAGCAAGCGCAAGTTGCTGCAACTCGTCCAAGAAGGCCACGTCGGCGGCTGGGATGATCCGCGCTTGCCCACGCTCTCCGGCATCCGCCGCCGTGGTTATCCGGCAGCTGCGGTGCGTCATTTTTGCAAGCGTGTGGGTATCACCAAATTCAACGGCACGACCGATGTGGCGCTATTGGAGTTTGACGTCCGGGATTTCCTGAACTCCAGCGCCCCGCGCCGTATGGCGGTGCTCGACCCGCTCAAGGTCATTCTCGAAAATCACCTCCCGGAAACCCTCGAACAAGTCGAGATCCCGAACCACCCGCAAAACCCTGACGCCGGAGTCCGCAACGTCACCCTCAGCCGGGAAATCTGGATCGAACGAGACGACTTTATGGAAGTGCCTCCTAAAAAATTCTATCGGCTTGGGCCGGAGCGGCACGTCCGCCTGCGTGGTGCCCATATCATTCGTTGCACGAGCTACGAAAAGGATGCGGATGGCAAGGTCACGCTCGTCCGAGCTGAAGTGCTGCCCGGCACACTTGGGGCCAGCACTCCCGAGGGGGTGGAATGCCGTGCCGCGATCCACTGGGTCGATGCCACTCACGGTGCCGATGCCGAGCTGCGCATCTACGAGCGTCTCTTCAGCGTCGAGGATCCGGACGCCGCCGAGGACGGCTTCCTCAGCGTGATCAATCCACAATCTCTAACAACGATTTCCGCCAAGATAGAGCCCTGCCTTGCGACCGCTGAACCCGGTTTTTCCTGCCAGTTCGAGCGAATCGGCTATTTTGTGGCCGACAGTGCCGACCACCAACCCGGCCGCAAGCCGGTATTCAACCGGACCGTGGCACTGCGCGACTCTTGGGCCAAAAAGGCAGGTGCCTGACGTTTGGAAATCCCGACTGGCGCATGGAATTGCGGCCTGGACAAGCACTGCGACGTCCGATGCATATACGCATTATTGTAGCTGGCAAGCCAGCTCTGGCCTACGCGAAGGCTGGGGCCGATGAATACTTGAAGCGCCTGTTGCGGCTCGGTTCATACGAGTTGGTGGTCGTCAAAGCTGGGAGTCGCGCGGAGGTATCGGCGCGCTTATTGGAGCGCTCTCAAGGGTGCCTTCGGGTGGCGCTGGACGAACGCGGCGAGATGTTTGGCACCCGCGCCCTTGCGGAAAAACTCCAAGCCTTTGAGCGCCGCGGTGACGTCAAGACACTGGCCTTTTTGGTCGGTGCTGCGGAGGGTCACGAACCCGCGCTACGAGACGCCTGCGAATGGGTACTGACGCTATCAGCCTTTACACTGCAACACGAACTGGCTCTTGTTGTTCTGCTAGAACAACTTTACCGAGTGGCCTCACTGCGAGCCGGCTCCCCCTATCACCGGGATTGAGGATCCGCGCTCAGCGGCGGTATTGGTTCTGTTGGAGCATGCCGAACTGGCCCTGGCCGCCCCCTGTGCCACCTTGAGAGTTCCAAGGAATCTTGGTCGTATTGGTCGTAGGAGGCACCGGAACAATTTCGGGTTCCTTGTTGGTGTTGCAAGAGGTGAGGCCCAAGCCTGCAACGGCGGCGGTCATCAGCAGCAATAAGGTTCCACGCATGGGCTGATGATAAAACAAGCTCCGCAGGACGCAAGCCCGCGGAGCTGGTTTAAGAAAAAACTTCTGAAAGCGGGTCCTAGTGGCTTTCGGGTTTGGCAAGAATCACCCGGTCGCCGCGTTGGAGGCGCACGCCGGAGGCGAGGCTTTCAAGGTCGATATCGGCGATGGTTTGGGCTGGTTCGATGGCGGTGGGGCGGACGCGGCCGATGAGGCGGCCATCGCGCTTGACCAGCAAGGACGTCTGCGGGGTGAAACCCGTGTTGGTGCCCGCTCCGATGACCACAAATCCCCAGTCTTGGTTGACACCGGTGATGACGGCCTCCATCGCGTTGTGCTGGATGCGCACATTGCGCTCAAGCTTCTTGTCGATGAGGCGATTCTCCTCTGCCTTGTTGTCGGCGAGGCGTTTTTCGGCAGCGGCCACCAAGGCTTCCTTCTCTTCGAGGCTGCGTTCCAGGACCTTCTTATCGTCGGAGATTTTGTTGAAATACTCAGGGAGGTTGGTATCAGTAATGCCATCACCCAAATCGGTTAGAATGAGCTTGATTTCTGCCAACGTCTTTTTGAGCCCTTCCAATTCAGTATTTTGGCCGGCGATGGTGGTATCCAGATCAGCGATTTGACGTTTGAAATCGATTTCCTTGGTTTTGAGGACGGTGATGCTTTGCTTGGTTTCCTCGCGGGTGTTCTGGACGGTTTTGAGCACTCCCTGCTCATCCTTGAGGTCCTTTTCGGTGATTTCAGACTGGTGAGTCTTATCCTTGTTTTCGGAGATATCAGCAAAGCGCTTCTGCTGTTGATCCTTGAATTTCTCCAAGTGCTGGTAAGATGTCCAACCGGCGCCACCAATGGCGAGAATGGCGAGGATGATTAAGGTGACTTTGACTTTCATGGGTGTTCCTTGGAAAAAGTTTTAGGGTTGGTGAAAATCAGTTGGATTCGGGGGTTGCTTCAGGGGTCGCTGCCGGGGTGGCATCGGGTTCAGCGGCTGGCCCGGGTGCGGGTTCCATCGCAGGGTCCGCAGTCGGCGCGGTGTCC
>JBAXCM010000158.1:0-9027 GCA_037141475.1 Verrucomicrobiota bacterium
GCCCCGGTTGTGCTCGATGACCGCGCAGCCGCCGCGCTGCTGGTTGAGAGCTATCAGAAAATTGTCGCTGAGATGGGCAAATTTATTGTCGGTCAGAGTGAAGTGATCGAGCAATTGGTCATTGCGGTGTTGGCGGGCGGCCACTGTTTGCTGGAAGGGGTGCCCGGTCTGGCCAAAACGGCGATGATCCGCACCTTGTCGCAGGCCTTGGCGTTGTCATTCCGGCGGATTCAATTCACGCCGGACCTGATGCCTAGCGACATCACGGGCACCGACATCATTCAGGAGGACCCGGAAACCGGCCGCCGCTCGTTCGTTTTTCAAAGCGGGCCGGTGTTCACCCAAATGTTGCTAGCGGACGAAATCAACCGCACCCCTCCCAAAACCCAGGCAGCCCTGTTGGAAGCCATGCAGGAAAAGACCGTCACCGTAGGCGGCCACACGTTGGCGCTCGACCAGCCGTTTTTCGTCCTCGCCACCCAAAATCCCATCGAGCAGGAAGGCACCTATCCGCTGCCGGAAGCCCAACGCGACCGCTTCATTTTCCTAGTGAAGGTCGAGTACCCCAGCCGCGAGGAGGAACGCGAGATTCTCGCCCGCACCACCGGCACCTTTGAGGCCAAAATCCAGCCGGTGCTCAGTGGTGAGCAAATCCTTGCACTCCAGCAAACGGTGCGAAAAGTGCCGGTGCCCGAGCACGTCACGGACTTTATTCTCGACTTGGTCCGCTTCACCCGCCCCGACGAACCCGGAGCCCCGGGCTTCGTTAAAGATCTGGTCGCTTGGGGTGCCGGCCCGCGCGCCTGCCAAAACCTGGTCCTCGCCGGCAAGGTCCGAGCCGTGCTTCGCGGCCGCTTTCACGTGACCATCGACGACGTCGAGGCACTGGCCCGCCCGATCATGCGCCACCGGATTGTGCCCACCTTCAACGCCGAGGCGGACGGCATAAGCGTCGATGAAATCATCACCCGCATCCTCAAGGTGGTGCCACGCGGCGAGGCCAAACGCGCATTGTAAGCGGACCGATCCAAGGCGGGCTTCGGAACGCCACCTAACTGCCTATATCTTCGACCATGGCCCACGTCAGTGATTTTCTCAAACCCAGCGATCTGCAGCGCATCACCAACCTACAGGTGTTAGCGCGGCAGGTGGTAGAGGGTTTCACCAGCGGCTTCCACCGTTCGCCCCACAAGGGTTACAGTGTGGAGTTCAAGCAACACCGGCAATACGTGCCGGGCGATGAAATCCGCCGCCTCGATTGGAGCGTGTTCGCCCGCAGCGACCGACATTACATCCGCGAATACGAGGAGGAAACCAACCTGCGCTCCACCCTCATTCTGGATCGCAGCGGCTCAATGAATTATGCCGGAACCAGCTCCGGCGGCGTGACCAAATACGCATATGCCACCAAGCTGGCCGCCTGCCTCGCCTACATGATGGTGCATCAGGCGGATGGAGTGGGCCTGACCACCTTTGACACGCAGATCCGGAGGCACATACCGCCGCGTTCGCGAGTGAGTCATCTGCGGGTGATCCTCGACGAATTGGAAAATGGCCAGCCCGGCGGCGAGACGGATTTGGGAGATGTCTTCCACGAGTTGGAGGCCAAGCTGCACCGCCGCGGATTGCTCATTATCCTGTCCGACTGCTTTGGCGAGGTGGCGAGTTTCATCAAGGCGTTGGCCCATTTCCGCCATGCTCACCACGAAATCCTCGTCTTCCAAATTTGGGATCGCGACGAACTCGAATTTCCCTTCAAAACTTGGACCCAGTTCGATTGTCTAGAACAGGCTGGCGTCAAACATTTGTTGGACCCAGCCATGCTGCGGCAAACGTATCTGGAAAATCTGGCCACCTTCCGCGACAGCCTGTTGCGCGGCTGCCGCCGCCATAACATCGACCTGGTACCCTTCTGCACCGACGAGCCGTACGCCAACGCGCTGGCCGCCTACATGACCCGGAGGCTCGGACGCAGATGAATTTCCTCAACTTCGCCATGTTGGGCGGACTGGCCGCAGGTGCCATCCCGCTGATCATCCACCTGTTTCACAAGAGCCGCTTCAAGGTCGTCCAGTGGGGAGCCATGCACCTGCTCAGCGCCGTGCTGCGCACCAATCAAAAACGCCTCAGGATCGAACAATGGATCTTGCTGGCGATCCGCTGCGCCATTCCGCTGCTACTCGCGCTGATGATGGCACGCCCAATGTGGCAAGGCGCCGCCGGATTGTTAGGTGAACGTCCCACAGCCACTGCGGTGCTGCTGGACAATAGCTATTCAATGGAAGCAGGCCACGCGGGAACCAGCAACTTCAGCCTCGCACGGGACGAAACCCAGCGCCTCGTCGGCGATCTGAGGCGCGGCTCGGAAGCCTATATCTTCCTGATGGGCGAAAACACCGGACTCTTGGACGAACCGACACGCGACCTCACCCGGGTAACCCAGGCACTCGCCAAGACGAGCTGCGGCTACGGCATGGCTCGAGTGCCAGAGGCGCTCGAACAAATCGCCGGCACCATGGCAAAAATGACCGAGGCCACCCGCCAGATAGTCATGCTAACCGATTTTCAGCGGGTAAGTTTTCCGCGCAGCGAAGACCAGCCGTTAGGGCAAGCATTGGAGCGGCTGCGCAAGCACCCGGCCCCACCCACCATCACCTGGTGGGACGTCGGCGTCGAGGCCAAAGAAAACGTCGCCGTCGAGTCATTGGAATTTTCCAAGCTCATGGTCGGCATCGGTCAAAAAGTACAACTCCGGGCTAACTTACATAACTTCGGCGACGCTGCCCGGCCCGACCTGCGGGTGACGATGAAGGTGGATGGCCGCGAGCAAGCGACCTCGCAAGTTTCGCTAGGGGCCAAGTCTCAGGGCCAGGTGCTTTTCAGCCACGTGTTTGACCGTGCCGGCTCGCACGTCGTGGAGATCTCCACAGAGGCGGATGCAGTCAACGCTGACAATAGCTTTCTAGCAAGCATTCCGGTGCGCGAGCAACTGGCGGTGCTGCTGGTGGATGGTGCCCCGGGTAGCACTCCGGATGACCTAAAAAGCGCCACCGGATTTGCCCGGATCGCCCTCTCGCCTTTCACGGCGGGCAAGGTGGAACAGGCTGATTTGATAGAGACGACGCTGGTGGCAGCCACTGAATTAAGGGCCTCACAGATTGCCGGGGCCGCCGTTGTGGTGCTGGCCAACGTCGCCACACTGGGAGATGCGCCGCTCAAGGCGCTCGAGGAATTTGTCGGGCAAGGCGGCGGCTTGCTGGTATTTCCGGGCGAGGGCAGCGATGCGGCGTGGTGGAACGGACCGTTTGCCAAGCTTGCGCCGCTGCCGCTGGGCGCGCGGGCCGGCGACCTGAAAGAAGGTGCTCCGACCATGGGAGTGCTCAGCCAGCGCTTCGAGCACCCGGCCCTCGAAATGTTCAACGACCCCCGCAACGGCAGCCTAGCTGAATTGGCACTCAAGTCATGGTTCCAACTAAAACCTCCCGCCACCACAGGCAACCCGACCGACCCGTTAGTTATGGCGCGCCTCGCTAACGGCGAACCATTTCTAGCAGAAAAGCCATTCGGCAATGGCCGCGTCATTGCCTGCGCCACTGCCTTGGACAGCAGTTGGAGCAATTTGCCGGCGCGCCCGGTATACGTGCCGCTGGTCCAAAGGCTCTGCGTATCGTTAGCCTCTAACGTCTATCCACCACGCAACCTTCGCGTCGGCGAACCGCTCGTCGCATTTCTCCCAGCCGACGCCGCTGGCAAAACCGCCCAGCTCACCCTGCCGGACACCAGCACCGTGGATCTGCCGGTCATTAGCCAGGGCGCACGCGGAGTGGTCGAATACAAGCTCACCCAACGGCCCGGCTTGTACACGTTGCTGCCAGCGGACGGCCCGCCTGTGCATTTCGCGATCAATGCCGACCGTGCGGAGTCGGACCTGGAACGGCTCAGCCCGTCGGAAATCCAGGCCATGGCGAAATCCCACGGCCTCCAACTCGTCCACAGCGCTGCGGAATTCAAGGCCCTGGAAAACGTCCAACGCTATGGCCATGAACTGTGGCGGTGGGCGCTGCCAGGATTGCTGGCCCTGCTCTTCACAGAACTCCTTCTCCAACAAAAATTTGCCCGCGGAGGTGCCAGATCATGAACCACGAAACCGTCACCCATTCCCTGCGCTGGGCCGGCGAATGGCCGTGGCATGCCGGACTCTGCGCCGCCCTAACCACCGCCATGGCCGCATGGCTGCTCTACCGCCGCGAGACCGCCGCCATGCGCCCGCTGTTCCGTCTGCTGCTGCCCCTGCTGCGCTCCACTGCGGTCTTCCTCATCGTTATTTTGTTAGGCGGCCCATTGATCCATCACCGCACGGTCATCGGCCAGCTCGCCCGCCTGACGATTCTGGTGGATGGTTCGGAAAGCATGCAACTGGCGGACCCCGGAATGGATGCCCGGCGCAAACTGCGCATCCTTGAGCGCCTCGGCATGCTAGAACCCGGTGCCATCAACCTCGATCACCCGCCTTCATCCGCCGACCTCACCGCCGACCCCAACCCAATCGTCAAAAACGCCATAGCCAAATTTGACGCGCTGCCCCGCTGGCAGCGAGTTCAAGCATTGTTGTTAGGGGACAAACCCGGAACCGGCTTGCTAGAAAAACTCGCTGACAAATTTGATCTGCAACTCACATCCATCGACAACGGCGAGGTCAAACCGATCTGGCAATCCGCCACCCGTGAGACGCCGCGGCCCGACGCCTTGCCCAAGCCGCTAGGTTCCATCACCGACCTAACCGCCGGACTGGCCTACGCCGTGAGCAGCCAGTCGAAGGCCGGGCCCGGGGCGGTGCTGCTTATATCCGACGGCCAGCAGAACTCTGGCGATCCACCGTTAGAGACTGCGCGGGTGCTGGCCGGCAAGAAGCTGCCCGTTTTCACGCTGGGAACGGGCAGCGAGAGTGCGCCGCGCGACATGGCGATTGTTAGCACGAGTGTGCCGGAGAGTGTTTTCCACGAGGATGTGGTGCGGGGCGAGGTTGTTCTCAAGGAAGAGGTGAGCGCTGGCCTGCCCATCACCCTGAGCATCAACGATGGCGGCAAACTTGTGTGGCAACAGCAACTCGTCACCGAGGCTAAACTCCACCGAAACATGCCCTTCGAGTTTCCAGTCAAGGAGCTCGCTGCCTCACGCCTCAAGGCACTCCCTCAGGGTGCCGAGACATCCGCCGTCGCCATCAACCTCACCGTCAGCGTCACCCCAGCCGATGGCGAACGCGAATTATCTAACAATCAGAGCCAAATCCGCTTCCGGGCCGTCACCCAGAAGCGCAAGATCCTCCTACTCGACGGTCGCTCACGCTGGGAAACCCGCTACTTGAAAAACCTCTATCAACGCGATGAAAAGTGGGACGTTAACCCGGTGATCGCAGGCATGAAGGCCGCCACCGGTTTTGTGCGCGGCTCCAAGGAGGGGATGTTTCCGGCCGACAAGGCGACCCTTGACACCTACGAGTTGGTCATCTTTGGCGACGTTCCAAAGGACCTGATCAAACCCGAAGAATGCCTCTGGCTAGCCGATTTCGTCGGTAAACGCGGCGGCGGATTGATCTTCATCGACGGCGCCCGCAGCCACCTCCACGAGTACACCGATACCCCGCTGGGCCCACTCCTGCCCGTGGCTTTCCCCAATACTAAAGGCCCCAGCGGTCTAACCGGGCTAGCTCTAACAAGCCGGGCCGCGGACCTCGCCCCCTTCTCTCTCAGCTCGGAACCCGCCGCCAACGCGGGCATCTGGGCCAAGCTGCCCGTCCCCCGCTCGCTCGCCGCTGTCACTCCGCTCGCCGGTGCCGAGGTGCTCATCGAAGGTGAGTCGGCAGCCGGCCGCGTGCCGCTGGCGCTGCTGAGGCCGTTTGGCAACGGCCAAGTGTATTACCACGCGTTTGACGACTCGTGGCGCTGGCGCTTCGAGGTAGCCGACACCTATCATGTTAGATTCTGGAACCAGATCGCCGCCTTTGTATTAGAAGAGCCATTTGCGGCCCGCGACAAATGCCTGTCGCTAGATGCCGGCAAGTTAACCTATCAACCTGGCGAGCACGCCGACCTACGGGTGCGTTTGCGCAGTGGCGAAGGCAAAACCGTCACCGAAGCCACCGTGGCGGCGGCGCTCTGGCGCGACGGCAGCCGGGTGGCTAACATCGGCCTGAACCCGGATCCAGGCGGGGTTTTCCGCGGCAAGACGGCGGCGTTGGAAGCCGGCGAGTACCAGGTGACGGTGGAGACGGCGGCCATTCCCGAAGGCCAGATCAAGGTGCGTGCCGAGTTCAAGGTGGAGCCTCGTCAGAATGCAGAGCGCTCGCTGCTGAGCATCAACGAGGAATTGCTGGGCCAGATCGCGCAAACCAGCGGCGGCCACTATTGCCGCGAGGAACAGGCGGATGAACTCGTCAGCCAACTCGAACCGCTCGCCGCCGGCAACATCCGCGAAAACGAATCCCTCCTGCTCGAAAGCCGCTGGTGGTTCGCCCTCATCGTCACCCTCCTCACCCTCGAATGGCTCATCCGCAAACGCGTCGGCATGCTCTGAAATGCCGCCAATCTTGATTCTAACATTTTAACCCCATGACTTCCCATCCTGATCCCGTCATTGTGCAAATGCTGGCGGCGTTTGCCCGGCGTCGGCGGCGTCTCATCCTGCTGCGCGGCGGCATGGCCACCCTCGCGGTGCTAATCGCTGCCATGTTAGTGGTCGCCGCGCTCGACTACTGGCTGCCACTGCTGCGCGAATGGCTGCGCTGGGCGCTGAGCATAACGGCCTACGCAGCGGTGCTAGGTGTGGCATGGCGGATGTGGCTCCGGCCGATGTTAGATGTGCCCGACGCGCGGCAACTCGCCCGCCTCGTCGAGCACGCGGCCCCTGCACTGCGTGAGGATTTGCTCTCCGCCGTCGAACTCGGGCGCTCGACTGGCGCTGGCCTGGATTCGGCGCAATTCCGTGCGTTGGTGCAATCCGACGTGTCGCTGCGAGTGCGCGAATTGAAGGTCAAGTCACTGCTGCCCGTCGGCCTGCTCAAAAGATATATCCATGTGACGGCCGTCATCGGGCTGCTCGTCGCGACTCTCGTCGCTGTCAGTGGTCTGCGCTTTGGCACCCTCATGCTGCGTGCCCTGATGCCCGGTGCCAACCTCGACCGCGTGTCCGCCACCCGCATTGTCATCCTCGAACCCAACCCCGCCAGCCAAACCGTGCCCCAAGGCGACGCCCTGCGCCTGGAAATCGAATTGCAAGGAGCTCCGGCCACCAGCGCCAGACTGGAAACCGAAGGTGCCAGCCAAGGTCGCGTGGTCACAGAAATGACGCCCTTGGGCAAGGGCCGCTTCGCAACCGCCATCCAGATTGGCCGGGAAAACCTGCGCTACCGGGTGCAGGCCGGCGACGCCCTGACCCGCCGCTACGACCTAACCGCCATTGCCCGCCCCTACGAGGTGGCATTTGAAAAAACCTATCACTTTCCCGACTACTCACAAATTCCGGTCAAGTCCCAGCGGGAGAGCGGCGGTGATCTGGCGGGCTTGGAAGGGTCCGAGGTGGATGTGACGATCACCACCAGCCAGCCGGTGGCGCGGGGTGAGTTGCGCCTCGAACAGGGATTGCGCAATTCCGTCATCCCCCTCGCCGCCCTGCCCGATGGCCGAATGAGCGCACGGGTCCCACTCAGCGCCTCGGGCAGCTACCGCGTCTATCTGGTGGCCAGCGGCACCGCCTTTGAAAATAAATTCAGCCCGGAATACGAAGTGCGCGCCGAGCCGGACCTGCCGCCAACCATAAAGTTAGACGAGCCAGACCAGGATTTGGTGGCGGCGGCCGACCAGAGCGTCACCTTGGCAGCCAACGCCGGCGATGATATTGGGCTCGCCCGCATCGCTCAATTGGTAAAGGTCAACGAGGGTCCATGGAGGGAAACCATGCTTCAACAAAACTCGGGGCGCCAGACCCATATCGAACAGGAATGGGATCTTGCGAACACCGGAGCCAAAGCTGGCGACGTCGTCTCCTGCAAACTGGTGGCCACCGACCTCAAAGGCAGCAAGGCCGAGTCGCGCACCCTGCAAGTGCTCATCGTCGCCAACCGCGAAACCAATCGCGTCGCCGGCTTGCCGGCCCGCAGCACCCTTTTCCAATCCCTGCAGGCCCTCGCCACCGCCGCCGCCTCCCTTGATGACGCGGCCCGCCTCGCACAAACCCAGTTTGACCAAAGCGAGGACTCCAGCCCCAACCGCAAACCCGTGCTTACCAGCCTGGCCAGCGCCCACGCCGATTGCCAGACCAGGCTCGCACAGGCATGGACGTCTACCGACGCGGTGCTTCGCGGCGGCGCGGCAAATTACGAGAGCGCCGATCTCACTCTGTTGGGCCGGACGCCTGGCCTCCTACAAAACGAGGCCATTAGCCCAGCCGGCCAAGCCATCAGGCTGCTCGATGCCAACCCCGCAATGCCCGCAGCACGCGAACTGGTGCGCGGCATTCACACCGGCTGCGGCCCGCTGAAATCCCTGACATCGATGGCGCGCGATGCCTATCAATTCAACCTGTCCGCCGTACAAATTGACGTGACCGGAGAAATCTGCCTGGTCCTCGGTGCCCAGACGGCCCGCATACGCAGCCTCGCCGCCGCCAGCAAAACCCCGGAGGATTGGCTGCAAGTGGCCTCCCGCCTGCGGGCCTTGCTCAGCGTCAGCAAAAGCCTGGATGTGGCGCTGGGCTTGCTCAAGACCGGCGGCGGCCCGCTCGCCGCAGATGCCGACGGGACGCTCAATGGTTCGGTTTTCCAAGACGAGCGGGAATGGCTGGAACGGGACATGGCCGCCGGTCAGACGGATGTGCAACTGACGGAGAAGGTGTTCAATCTGAACCGTCGGCTCGGCAAGTTGGAGGACCGGTTTGGCGGGATGAGGGAGAATTTGGCAAATCAGGCGAGGCAGTTTGCCATCGATCACGGGAAAGTTTTACCTGGAGGGCCGGATACCCCGGCCGCGTTGG
>JBAXCM010000159.1:0-9022 GCA_037141475.1 Verrucomicrobiota bacterium
CTTCAGGGCCCTCGCGAGAGTCCTTGAATAGCCAAAGTTCAGAACTCAGTGTTAATCCTCGTTTTAGACAACGGCGCGAGCAAGTCGGATTCCCAGAGTTTCAAAAAGAAACGCACACGAAGACACGAAAAAGAGGTGGGAAGGCCATGACTGAAAAATTCCAAACCCGTGCCTCCGTGTCTTCGTGTGAGACAAAAAAGGAAGACGCCAAACCCGCGCTGGTGCCGAAGCTGGGATTCACGTCTATTCGGAGATTCTCGATCCCTGAGATGTATTGATAGAGGCGTGCCTGTGACCGCCGATGTGCATGTGATGCCCCTTGTCGAGGCAGCGGATTCATTGGCGATTGAGGGTCATCGGCGGTCATAGACACGCCGCGACAATCCTACAAATCGGTGGCTCCTCTTTGTCTTGTCTTGGAGCGAAACGGTCTTCTGCCTTCGTGTCTCTCGCTAGGGCGTTTTCACCTGTAGGCGCATGAATCGTTGCAGGGCGTTGCTGGTTGGGATGCTGTCTCTAACGGTCACCTGCCAGTAACTGCCCATGTCCACGCGGCCGGTCTCCACCGCTACAGGGAACCACGAGTTGGCCGTCAGATCGGCGCTGACCTCGATGATGACGAGGACGTCGGTGGCTTGCTTGTTGAGGCGGTATGTCATAGTTAGATAGCCGGCTTGTTGGCTGGTGGAGGGCAGTCGGTTGGCATCGGCTGATAATGGGTCGAGCGCCAAGGCGTACTCCATGAGATTGGGGATGCCGTCCTGATCTGGATCGGCCGAATCGCCACTGATGGCAGGATCAGCGAGTTCGGCGGTGGTGAATTTGCTGAGTTTCCAGATGGAGTAGGGCAGTGGATCGGGAGCGGCGATTTTCAGAATAGCCGAAGCGCTGGGAATGCCGTTGACGCACACGGTCACCAGTGCGCAGCCCTGCGGGAAATTCGTGGGAAGGGTCGTTGAGAAGGCACTGTCCGTCCAACTCGCCGGTTGCAGTATGCTGGTCAGGCCGCTATCGAGTGCCCGCAGTTGGACCACTGGCAGATCGCTCGACGAGTTTTGGGTGCCATTGCCACCTGAGGCGGCGGAGAGTCCGCGGAATTGGCTGCCGGCGAGGGCTAGGCTGCTGCCCGGCACGAGCGAGGCGGGAGCGGTGGTGATGATGGGCTGGGATGCGGCGGCGAATCCCAATCCCACGTCATAGGATTCCGCGCTGTTGAGAGGTCCGGTGCTACCGCCGCCGCCAATCACGAGCACCCGACCGTTTGCCAAGGTGGTGGCGGTGTGGCTTTCACGCTTGCTGTTGAGAGCACCGGTGGATTGCCACAGGCCGGTGGCTGGATCAAATAACTCCGCCGTTTCGGTCACTCCGCCAGCGCTCGTGCCACCGGCGACGAGCACCTTGCCATTGGTTAGTAAACCGGCCGTGTGGGAGGCTCGAGCCAGTGTGAGTGTGGTGGTGGCGGTGGTTGCCACGTTGCTGGTAACCGCCCATGTGCCGGTGGCGGGGTTGTAAAGCTGCGTGCTGTTTTGATAGGTGGTGCCGTTGCTGCCACCCGCCACCAGTACTTTGCCGCTCGGCAGCAATGTGGTGGTGTGGCCAAGGCGTGCGGCGCTCAAGCCACCGGTAGCGCTCCAAAGGCCAGTGGTCGGATCAAACAATTCGGCAGTGGCGAGCACGCCCGCGCCATTTTCTCCGGCGGTGACGAGCACCTTGCCCGTGCTTAGCAGGGTGGCCGAGTGAGCATCACGAGGGCCGAGCAGGGAGCCGGTGGCCGACCACAGCCCGGTGAGCGGGTTATAGATTTCCGCGCTGGTGAGTGCGCCGCTATCATTCTTTCCACCGGCGACGAGCACCCTTCCATCGGCTAGCAAGGTAGCGGTGTGCAGGAAACGCGGGGTGGTCATGTTGGTGACGGGCAGCCAAGTACCGACGGTTGGGTTGTAGAGTTCGGCACTGGCGAGGGCGGACGTGTTGTGTCCGCCGACGACGAGCACATTGCCGGTCTTAAGCAGTGTGGCGGTGTGATCACGCCGGGCCGTCACCATCGCCGTGGCAGACGCCCAAACTCCGGTGGCGGGATTGTAGATGTCGACGCTGGCTTGGGTGGCGCTGCCATCCCAGCCGCCAATTGCGAGCACCCGGCCATCCGGCAGCAGGCTCGCGCTGTGATGGGTGCGTACCGTGCCCGGTGCTGCGGTGGACGCCCACGTGCCAAGCGCATTATCATATAACTCAGTGCTGGCAAGCACGGGAGTACTGTCGTTGTAACCGCCGGCTATCACAAGTTTGCCGTTAGCCAGCAGGGTTGCCGTATGGTCGTAGCGCTTGCCAATTAACGAGGGATAGACACTCGCCCATGTGCCGGTCACCGGATTGTAGACGTCGGCACTGGCCTGCGCCGCGAGGTTTGTTACCCACTTGCTGCCGCCTGTACAAATCACCCGGCCATTGGGGAGCAGGGAAGCCGTGTGAAAGTAACGGCCGTTTTTCATGTCGCCGGTGGCGGTAAACTTGCCGGTGGCCGGATCAAACAACTCCGCGCTGGCCAAAGGACTGGTGATACTGGTATAACCTCCCGCCACCAGCACCGTGCCGTTGGCCAGACGCGTCGCTGTGTGGTTGACCCGCGCCGTCACCAGCGGCCCGGTGGTCACTGCCCACGTGTCTGACGCCGGATCGTATAACTCAGCAGTGGCCAAAGCCGCAGTGGCACTCTGGCCGCCGCAAACCAGCACTTTGCCATTGGCCAGCATGCAGGCAGCATGGTTGAGTCGGATGGCTGTCATGTCCTTTTTCTTGGCCCAGCTGCCGGTGGAGGGATCATAGATCTCAGTGCTAAATAGATAGGCGCTGCCGGTGGTTTGTCCGCCCGTCACCAGCACGTTGCCACTGGCCAGAAGCGTCGCGGTGTGATAGACGCGTGGCACGGACATGCTACCGGTGGTGCTCCATGTGCCTAACGCAGGATCGTATATCTCGGCAGTCGCCAAAGCCGTGGCACTCTGGCCGCCGACGACCAGTACTTTTCCGTTGGGTAGCAAGGTGGCACTGTGGTGGATGCGCGCAGTGGTCATCTGGCCCGTGTAGGTCCAGCTGCCGGTGGCCGGATCATATAACTCAGCACTGTTTAAAATAGACGCATATTGCCCGCCGCAGACCAAAATTTTGCCGTTGTTCAACAGGGTGGCGGTATGGTATCGGCGACCGCTATTCATCGCTGCCCCTGAGGTGAATGGGGTTGGCGCACTGATGACCAGAATGGCGCCGACGCTGCCGCTGTAACTCGAATCCGTGATGGTGGCCACCACCGCGTAGCTGCCCACCGCGCTTGGTTGCGTCGGCGAACCATTGTAAGTAAGCGTCACCGATAAGCCTGCTGGATTGGTGGTAGCCGACACACTCTTGGCGCTGCCGTCTGCGGCTTGTGACAGACTGCTGAGGCTCACACTGGCTGGGGTCTTGGAGACTTGGGTGATGCATGCGCTGGAGATGCCATTGACGGTCACGGTAAGGATGGCGGCACCGGCCGGCAGGCCGAGAAGCGGAGATGAGTTGAGTGATGCATCAGTCCAAACGGTGGCTGTGAGCATCACGGTGCGGCCGCTTTCGATGTTGAAAAGTTGTATGCTTGGGATGTTAGCCGGGGCGTCTTGGGTGCTGCCGGAGGATCCCCCTGAGATGCCGCGGAAGCGGGTGCCGGTGAGTGAAAAACTGCCGCCAAGCAGCAATGAGGAGGGGGGCGAGATCAATTGCGGTTGCCAGGCGCTTTGATAGCCAAGGCCAATATCATATATCTCAGAACTGTCTTGAGCGGCCGCACCACTGGATCCCCCGGCGAACCACACCCGACCATCGGTTAGCAGTGTGGCTGTGTGATTTTTGCGCGAACTACCCAGTGCGGCACCGGCCGTCCAGCCAGCTGTCGCAGGATCATATAACTCGCTGCTGGCAAGTGCGCCGCCGCCATTTGTGCCACCAGCCACCAGCACCTTGCCGGTGGGGAGCAGGGAGGCGGTGTGGGCGCTGCGGGCATCGGTCAGCGGCGCACAGCTGGTCCACAGGCCGGTGCCTGGATCATATATCTCACAATTTGATAGATAGGTGCTACCTGACAAACCTCCCACCACTAGCACCTTGCCATTGGGCAACAAAGTGGCGGAGTGAGCGGTGCGGGCGGTGGTGAGCGAGGCCGTGATGCTCCACGTGCCGGTGGCTGGATCATATACCTCAGCAGCGGCTAGAGGGGTGCCGGCCGTGTTGCGTCCGCCAGCCACGAGCACCTTGCCATTGGCGAGGAGAGTGGCGCTGTGCCCTTGGCGAGCCGTGGCCAGGGAGCCTGTGAGGGACCAAGTGCCGCTGGAGGGATTGTAGAGTTCGGCGGTGGCGATGGAGGCGCTGCTTGCCTGGCCTGCGGCGACTAGCACCCTGCCATCGGTGAGCAAAGTGGCGCTGTGGAGTTCGCGGATGGCCGTCATGGCACCGGCGCTCGTCCAAACGGCGGTGGTGGGGTCGAACACTTCTGCGCTTCCAAGGGTGGCGGACCCGCTGTTGCCGCCGGCTACCAGCACCTTGCCGCTTTGGAGCTGGCTGAGGGTGTGCAGGAAGCGAGCTGCGGCCATCGGGTTGCAGGCGCTTGCAGTGGCCGTGGCCGGATTGTAGAGATCGACGCTAGCGAGCGCAGTGCTGCTGAAGCCGCCGGCCAGCAATACCTTGCCGCTTGCCAGCAGAGTGGCGGCTTGTTGGGAGCGGGCGACCGGCAATGATCCGCTGGCGGTCGTCACAGCGGTGGCGGTGTCCAAGACCTCCGTGCTTGCCAGTGAGGTGGCGCTGTTGTCGTTCCAGCCACCGCTGATGAGGAGCTTGCCGCTGGGCAGGAGCGTGGTGCAGTGGTCCAAGCGGGCGGTGGCCAGGGTGCCCGGCGTGCTCCATGTGCCGGTGAGGTAGTCGTAAAGGACGGCGCTTGCGAGCATCCCGGTGTTGGTATTGAAACCACCCGCAACCAGCAATTTCCCGTTGGGCAGCAAATTGGCGCTGTGCGAGAATCGGCCAATTGGCAGGGGGCTGGTGAGTGTCCAGTTGGCGGCGCTTGGATCAAACACTTGAGCGCTGGCCAGTGAGGTGATCTCATTGGATTTTCCGCCAAGCACAAGCACCGTGCCGTCGGGTAGCAGGGTTGCACTGTGATAGAAACAGGGTGCCGCGAGCGCTGCGGCCGACGACCATGTGCCCACCGACGGATCATAAATTTCCGAGCGGGACGTGCCTACGTCAGGGCTTGTTTCGCCTCCCGCCACGAGCACCTTGCCCGAGCCAAGCAAGGTGGCGGTGTGATTGGCACTGGCGTAACCCAGTGGGCCGGTGCTCGACCAGTTGCCGGTGGTTGGGTCATAAAGTTCCGCGCCGTTGGTGATGCCGAAGTTGGTGTAGCCGCCGCTGACCAGTACCTTGCCATTGCCTAACAAGGTGGCGGTGAACGAGTCGCGGCCCTGTGTCATCGAACCGGTGGCCGCCCATGTGCCGCTGGCAGGGTCGTATAGGGCGGCGCTGGCCAGCGAGGCGAATCCATCAAACCCGCCGGTCATCAGTACCTTGCCATTGAGTAAAAGGGTAGCAGAGTGCCAAAACCGGGCGGTGGGGAGGGGAGGCACCGCCGTCCAGACGTTGGTGGCTGGATCAAATATTTCCGCTGTTGCCAGCGCGGTGCCGGCCGTGTTGCGGCCTCCGGTCACCAATACCTTGCCGGTGGCCAGCAGGGTGTTGGTGTGGCTGTCGCGGCCGGTGGCCAGCGCTCCAGCGGTGCTCCAGGTAAGGGCCTGCGCGTCCGGCAGGCAGGCCATACTCAAACCCAGTGCCAGCAATGGCAGGGAAAAACGAAGCAATCGATGAGAAAATTTGATCATGAGAGGGGAGGGTAGCTGCAAGCCAATGTCGCAGGGATTTCTACGGCTCGGACGGCGATTTTCCAGCTTCTTTTCATATTTCCGCCGCGAAGACTGACACCGAACGCTTCTTTTTGCGGATGATGCTCGGGGATGGCTCATGGTTGAGCGTCGGAGTGAGCTTGCTTGACATGGGCATGGCGAAGGCTTACGCCCTGTCCGCCCCCCTCTCACCGATGGCGCATTTCAATTCACGCTCCCAGCATCGCCCGGCATTTTCTGCCACGGCGCGCTGCCAAAGTCCTGCCTAACCGTTCCATAGCATGCAACGCAGCCGCTTCAGTATTGCCTCAGTCCTGCCTGCTGCGATTGCATTTTTGGCGACCACCGTGTTGGCCTACATCTGGTGCACCGGTTTGCCTGATGGCTGGGTGCCGCTGCGCCTGCCCCTAACCGGCAGCGGCGGCACGGGCGATAGCAGTGGGGCCTCGCCCTTGACCAAGACCAGCCTGAGCGTGGCTGATGGGACGGCCAGCGATTTGCCCGGTGCCTGGCCGGGCTTCCGCGGTGCCAACCGCGACGGCATCTCTGCCGAAACCACCCCCTTGGCCGAGACCTGGGCTCCCGGCGAGCCCAAGCCGCTGTGGTCTATCGACGTCGGCGAAGGCTACGCCGGGGCCGCCGTGCTGAATGGCCGTGTCTATCTTATGGATTACGACCGCAGCGCTCAGGCCGACGCCCTGCGCTGCCTGTCGCTGGCTGACGGCAAAGAGATTTGGAGATTTTCCTATCCGCTTCCGATCAAGCGCAATCACGGCATGTCGCGCACGGTGCCGGCCGTCACCAAGGAGCATGTGGTGAGCCTCGGGCCCAAATGCCAAGTGTGTTGCCTCGATGCGGTGAGCGGCAAATACCAGTGGGGCATTGATTTGGTCAGGGAGTATGGAAGCACGGTGCCGGCTTGGTATGCGGGCCAGTGCCCGTTGATTGACGGCGATCGGGTGATTCTGGCGCCGGGTGGCAGCAGCCTGATGATCGCGGTGGAACTGGCCACCGGCAAGCTGCTGTGGAAAACCCCCAATCCGCGTGACTGGAAAATGACCCACGTTTCCATTGCCCCAATGGATATCGGAGGTCGAAAATCCTATGTCTATTGCGGCCACCGCGGCGTTGCAGGCGTGGCGGCCGACGATGGCTCCCTGTTGTGGGAAACCCCGGATTGGAAAATCTCAATCGCCACCGTGTCCACTCCCGTGCCAGTCCCCAATAACCGAATTTTCCTCTCCGGCGGCTACGAGGCCGGTAGCATGATGCTCGAACTCACCGGTGCTGCCGCCAAGTGGGAGGCCAAGCCCGCGTTCCGTCTCGATGCTGATACCTTCGGTGCCACCCAGCAAACCCCCATCCTCAGCGACGGCCACCTCTACGGCGTCCGCCCTAACGGCGAACTCGTCTGCCTCGATCTCCAAGGGAAGCAAATCTGGGCCAGCGGCATGAGCCACCGCTTCGGCCTCGGCCCGTTTATGGTCGCTCAAGGCCGGATTTTTGTGATGGACGATAACGGTGAGCTGACGATGGCCCAGGCCTCGCCAGAAGAGTTCCATTTGCTCGCCCATGCCAAGGTGCTCGATGGGCACGACGCCTGGGGTCCGCTGGCACTGGCCGGGGGCCGCCTTATTGTTAGAGATCTAACCCGCTTGGTCTGTTTGGACTTGCGAAAGAAATGAGCACGAACAAAGGTATTGGCCGCATGACTCATCGACGGGACATCCTCCGGACTTGCCTGCGCTGTAGCGGATTTCTCGCTCTCGGCGGCATTGCTGCATCGCTCGGTTGGCGCGGTCGCCACGGCCAGTGCCCGCGCAGCAACCCATGCGGCGGCTGCCCGGTATTTGGGGATTGCAGTCTGCCGAAGGCACTGGACACGAAAAGCCAAATTCAGCCTGACCGCAAGCATGGCGGCACCAAACCCACTTTAGGCCATGTCTGAAGACGCGGATATCAAAAATACCACAGCATCCCCCCAACGCCGGTCATTCCTGCTCGCTGCTGCTTGGGGCGGTGGCATCGCCGGCCTCGGCGGTCTCACCGGGCTGACCATCGCCAGACTAACGCGCAAGCAAGCCGCTGCCGCCGCCACCCGCAAGCCGGTGCTTGGCGATGAATTCACCTACGACGTGGCGCGCTTTCAAAAATCCGATCCGGCATTGCTGCGGTACCAGGAAAGCACGCGTTTCGCCACAGGTCTGGAACACGCCCGGGCCTTGGCGGTGGCTGCCGACGCCTCGATTGTCGCTGGCGGCAGTGGTGGCATCCGCAAATTTTCGGCCAAGGGCGAGGCGGGTCTCACGCTTCCGTTGGAGCAACCGGTGTATTCCATCGCCTTGCGTGCAAATGGGGACATGATTGTCGGCCAGTTGGGGAAAATTTCCGTGTTTGATGCCAGTGGAGGTGTGCTGGCGGTGTGGAGCGGCTTGCCGGAGAACCTGTTGCCGACATCCATCGCACTGGCGGGTGATCTGGTGTTTGTTGCGGATGCCGCCAACCGGGTGGTCCTCAAACTCGATGCCAGCGGAAAAAAATTAGGCGTCATCGGTGCCCGCGATCCTGCCCGCAACCTCAAGGGATTCGTCGTGCCCAGTCCGTACTTTTGTGTCCGCATGGCACCCGACGGTCTGCTGCGAATCGCCAATCCTGGCGAGCACCAAATCGAGGCCTTCACTCTTGACGGCGACCTCGAGGTGGCTTGGGGCCAAGGCTCGTTCGCAGTGGCTGGGTTTTGCGGTTGCTGCAATCCGGTGAGCTTCGACGTCTTCCCCGACGGCAGCTTTGTCACTTGTGAAAAAGGTCTGCCACGAGTGAAATTGTATAACTCCACCGGAGAATTCACCGGCCTCGTCGCAGGCCCCGACACGTTTCCAGAATACCTCCAAGCCGCCAATGCCGGCACCACCGACGCCCTCGGCTCCGGCGTCTATGCCGCCATCGACCCACAAGGCCGAGTGCTGGTCCTCGACAGCGTCAGTGGCGTCATCCGCATCATGCAACGCAAACCGTTAGATCATGAGTGACGAACCAATCAATCCCGATGGGGAGCGCCGGCGTCCCGTCGGCAGTGTTGGGCATCCTGCCCAACACTCTTC
>JBAXCM010000160.1:0-9020 GCA_037141475.1 Verrucomicrobiota bacterium
CCACCGGGATGCGCGGGTGGATCTATCATGCCTGGTCGGTGAACGCGGAGCAGGATGCGACCACGGGGTTCGCGCCCTATCAGATTCTGGTGACCACGGTGGCCGACAAGACTCCGGCTGCCGGGGTGTTGGCCACCGACGACGTGATTCTGGGCGCGAGTGCGGGCAGTGGCGCGGTGCCGCTTTTCACCGGCGATGCGCGCAAGAGCCTGGGCCGGGCGATCGGAGCCGCCGAGGCCGGCAACGGCATTCTGAAGCTCAAGCGTTGGCGGGCGGGTGCCACCACCGAGGTGTCCATCGCCCTGCCCGTCATGGGCGCCTACTCCGACACTGCCCCCTACAATTGTCCCAAGAGCGCGAAGATCATGGCCAATGCCGCCAACAGTCTTCATCAGAAGATATTGAAAAGCGGCTGGGGCGGTGCCGACGGGTCGGGGGCCATCAGCTCGCTGGCCTTGCTGGCAACCGGCAACCCGGAGTACCTGCCGATGTTACGGACTTATGCCCGCTCGCTCGCACCCAAGGATCTTGACCTCGAGCGCAAAGGGGTTGATGCCTGGAATTGCTATAACAGCATCTTTCTGGCCGAGTATTACATGCTGACCAACGACGCCGAGGTGTTTCACGGGCTGAGCGAGTATGTCATCTACGCGGCCAAACACACGAGCATGTTCGGCACCGCCGGCCATGGGTTTTCGACGGTCGCGCCGCCCGGCGGTTGGCAGACCGGCGGGACCCATGGCTCAATCAGTTGGTACGGGCCGGTGAACCAGGCCGGGCTGGCCGCCCAACTCACGATTGTTCTGGGCAAGAAGGCCGGCGTGAAGAACCCTGAGATCGAGCCGGCGATCACGCGGGCCGCCAATTTCTTCGGCTACTATGTCAACCGCGGGTCCATTCCCTACGGCGAACACCAACCGTATTACGGCGAACATCAACTCCAAGGTCAGAGCCGGACCTACTATGATCACTGTAGCAACGGCAAGGACGGGCTGGCCGCGGTCATGTTTTCGTGCATGGGCGACAAACCATTGCAGACGGAATATTTTACGCGGATGGCTCTGGCGGGATTCAAGGGCGAACAATACGGGCATACCGGCCAGGGGTTCAGCTACCTGTGGACGACGCTGGGCGCCGCCATGGGCGGGCCGCAGGCGGCGGCGGAATACCTCAAACAAGTGCGCTGGGATCGCGACATGCGACGCCGCAGTGACGGATCGTTTGTCTATGAGGGTGGTGAGCAATGGGCACCCGGCATGGGCAAGGATTACTGGGATGACAGTTATGCCTACTGGGGCAACCCGACCGCCTATTATCTCCTGCACGCCGCCCTGCCAATGAAGAAACTCTGTATCACCGGCAAACTTGTGACCCCGGCCAACCAACTTAACCCCAAGGTTGTTAGCAACGCCCTCTGGGCCGCGGAATTCACCGGTCACTGCGAAAGTTATACCAAGGAGCAATTGGTTGCCGCCCTGGGCGAATGGGATCCGATTGTCAGGTTCAATGCCGCCACCGAGTTGAGTGTGCGCACTTCGGACCTGCAGTCCCTGATTCCGATGCTCATCACCATGGCGGAAAATCCCGCCAATGCCAACCAGCGTGAGGCGGCCTGCACCGCCCTGGGTTGCATGAAAGCCAACAGCGCAGTGCCCGCATTGACCCGCCGCCTGTCGGACACCGATATTTGGGTGCGCGCCAAAGCCGCCAAGGCGCTGGGTCAGATCAACTCTGCGGCCGCCCCGTCGGTGCCCGACATGCTGGGTGCCTTTGTCAGGAATGTCGCGCCCACCTATCCGTTCGAAGCCGGCTTCAATTGGAGCGATCCCTTGCAAATCGCCAACGGCTATCTCGCCGAGACGCTGTTTCGTCAGTTGGGAGGCGACGCCATCAAGGCCGACAAGAAGTTGCTCTATCCGGCGGTGCGCGCCGGCATCAAACAACCGGCCGGCATGTGGCGCGATATCCTCAGCGGCTTCGTGCAGGACCGGTTGGAACTGGCTGACGTGGTGGCACTGGCTCCGGATCTCTTCGCCGATGCGCAAACCGAGGGACCGTGTGACCGGATGTTCACCTCAGGCCCGGTGGGGGCCGCCATGATGGCCCTGTCGAAACACAAGATTGACGAGGGAATCGACATCAGCCTCGGCAATGTGACTTATTGGGGCCAGTTGGGCAAGAGCGCACTCGGCAGCCTGCCAGGTTATGGCGAGGCGGCCAGGCGTGCCCTGCCCGTCTTGCATACCTACCTCGCCGCCTGGCCGCCAGGTGACAACAATGCTCCCATCATCATCAATACCATCGACGCGATCGAATCCGCCACCACCGCGCCGACCCTGGTCAACGCGTTGCCGGTCGCCAGCCCGCAAATTTTGGTCATCCCGCCCAACACCGCCAAGGCGGTCGTTCTAGCAGGATCGTCGTGCCGCTCGGACAAGGTCACCTGCAAGGTGGCGACCCAACCGGCACATGGGGCTCTAACCGGTACCGCGCCCAACCTGACCTATACCCCGGAGAATGACTATCAGGGCATGGACCGCTTCACGTTCGCGGTCACGGATAGTCTAACGGAAACGCCGCCCGCGACGGTGCACCTGCTCGTGGGTGCCGGCGGCACCGGACTGAAAGGTTATTATTACGACAACAAGGATTTCACCACGCTCAAGGCGACTCAGTTGGATCCGGCGGTGAACTTTGACTGGGGATCGGCACCGCCCGCCAAGACGCTGGGCGCGGGCACCTACGGCGTGCGCTGGGCCGGCCAGATGCAGGCGCCGGAGAGCGGGACTTATCGGTTTTCCACCCGCACCAGTGACGGGGTCCGCTTGTGGGTCAACGGTGTGCAGGTCATCGACGACTGGAACGACCACAAAACCAAACTGTGGAACGACAGCGCTGAAATCTCTTTGACCGCCGGCCAGAAATACAGCCTGAAGATGGAGTACTATCACAACACCAGTCCCGCCACGGCCAGGTTGTACTGGTATCTGCCGTCGCGCAAGGCTTGCTCGATCATCCCGCAGGAGTTGCTCTATCCGGTGACGGGCGTGATCCTGACATCGCCATCCAACGGCGCCAGCTACGGCCCGCCGGCGACAATCACGTTGACCGCCAATACCGCGGAAGTGCCCGGCAGGGTGACCAAAGTGGCTTTCTATAACGGCGATACAGAAATCGGGACTGCCACGACGCCGCCTTATTCCATGGAATGGAAAAACGTGCCGGCGGGTTCCCATTTTTTAACTGCAAAGGCCGCGGGCGAAAACGACCAGGTCAGCACATCCACCGCGGTGATGATCACGGTCGATGGCAATACGGTTCCCGTAACTTCGGGTCTTGCCTGCTGGTTGGATTCGTCCTTCGGCATCTACAAGGATCCGGACCAGCAAGTCCTGATTTGGAATGACCGCTCAGGCAACGGGCATCACGCGGTCCATAAGGAACACAACAGCCCGACCTTGGTCCAAAACGGGATTGCCTCGAAACCGGTGGTCCGATTCACCGGTGACTGCCGCACGCTGGTGAGCGGCAAGTTCTTTATCAAGGAGCAATACCTCGTGGTGCGTTCCCCATCGCCTACCTGGAGCAATGAGGGCTCGTTCATCGGCCGCGAATCGGGACGCGCCTCAAGCTACTTGCTGGATGGCACCGGAACCACCGGCTTCGATGAGAACCAGTTCCCGGCTGCTGTTTCCAAAAATGGCGCGCCAATCCCGCTGGAGAAATCGGGCCGGGTTGGTTGCAGCCTTGGGACCATCACCGACTTCATGGTTCTCAAGATCACCGTCAATGACCAGGACACGAAGCCAACCAGTTATTTGCTCAGTGGCATTGACGGCGACCATTGGCTGTGCAAATTCGACTTGGCCGAAATCCTCTGCTACTCCAGAGCTCTGACAGCTCCGGAGGAAGCCTCGGTCGGTGCTTATCTGGCAGCCAAATACGGGATCAAAACGGCGTACCCGGAGCCGTCCAAGGATACACCGGTGATCCCAAAGACCCAGCAGAAGGCAAACTGACTTTCGGACAGGCTCTATGACAAGACATCTCAAATGCGGCAGGGCCTACCTGATGTCCAGCTACGATCCTCACTGCTTCGATCATCTCAGCGTGACTCCGTAATGAACGAAAAGAACATGAACCTCAAAGAACATACGCACCACAACTCTAACAAACCTGCGTTCGACCGCCGGTCTTTCCTGAAAACTTCCTCGCTCGCTGCCGCCGGCTTCGCGATTTCCCGAATGCCGCTGATGGCCGGGCCGTTCACGCGCGAGGATTTTGATCAAATCGTTCCCGCCGACAAAAAGCTCTCTCCGGAATGGGTGAAGTCGCTCTTTGCGCGGGGCGAGCGCACGGTCTATCGCGGCAAGGAACTCGAAAAAATCGGTATGCCCGTCGGCGGCATCTGCACGGGCCAGCTCTACCTTGGTGGCGACGGCAAGCTCTGGCACTGGGACATTTTCAACCAGCCGCGGCGGACGGATGGCTCCACCTATCAGAATCCGCTGGTGCCGACCTCGCCGCTCGAGCAGGGCTTTGCCATTGAGGTCACGCTCGATGGCAAGAAGCAGGTGCGCCCGCTCACCCAAGCGGGATTTTCCGACATCAGCTTTTGTGGTGAATATCCGTTGGCCAACATTGAGTATCAGGATCCCAAGGTGCCGGTCGCGGTTTCGTTAGAAGCCTTTTCGCCTTTTGTGCTACTCAACACCGATGACTCCAGCCTGCCGGCCACGGTGCTGCGTTACACGGTCAGGAACACCGGCAGCGCCAAGGTGGAGGTGCGCCTCGCGGGTTGGCTCGAGAATGCCGTGTGTCATTTCTCCGCGCCCGGCGACAAGGCCAAGCGGCTCAACCGCGTCCAGCGTGGGAAAGGGGTGCTGCTCATCCAGAGCGACATCGAAAACGGCCCGCCGGAAAAAGTCCTGAAGCCCGAACTCATGCCCGATGAGGACCTCAAGCAGCCATTGGACATGGGCACCATGGCCATCGCGTTGTTGGAGCCTCAGGCATCTGATAGAGCAGCGGCGGCCGTTGGTTCCGGCAATTTGCCGGAGGCGGCCTTTGCCGCCGTGCCTGCCGACCAGGCTGCGCAAGCGGACGGAAGCAAACTCGTCGGATCGATCGTCCGCACGATGTCATTAGACCCCGGCAAGGAGGCCACGGCCACCTTCCTCATCACCTGGCACTTTCCCTATCTGGACATGCAGAAATGGAAGATCGAGCGCATGGAAACCTTGAAGGATAACGGTCGTTACTATGCCACCAAGTTTCCCTCGGCCGTGGCTGTCGCCGGGCACGTGGCGGCGCATTTCGCTTCACTCCACGCCCAGACGCGGCTCTGGCACGACACCTGGTACGATTCCACGCTGCCCTATTGGTTCCTCGACCGCACGATGCTCAACACAGGATGCTTGGCAAGCTCGACCTCGCACCGTTTTGCCACGGGGCGCTTCTGGGGCTGGGAAGGCGTCGGTTGTTGTGAGGGCACCTGCACGCACGTCTGGCATTATGCCCACGCAGTGGCCCGCTTGTTCCCGGATCTCGAGCGCGATGTTAGAAAGCGCACCGACTTCGGCACCGCGATCGAAAAACCCTCGGGTGCCATTCGCCACCGCGGCGAGGGGTTTGGCCTGGCGGTGGACGGCCAGGCGGGATGCATCCTGCGCGCCTACCGCGAGCACCAGATGACCGCCGACGGTACATGGCTCAAGGACTTATGGCCTAGCATCAAACTCGCCATGCAGTGCCTGATCAAGATGGACAAGGGTGATGGTCTGCTCGACGGCCACCAATGGAACACGCTTGATGCCGGTTGGTACGGCCAGATCGCCTGGCTGAGCGGATTGTATCTGGCCAGCCTGCGCGCCGCCGCCGAAATGGCCGCCGATATGGGCGACGAGGCCTTTGCCGCCGAATGCCGCAAGATCGCCGATACCGGCCGCGAGAGCATCAGGCGGCTTTTCGATGAGGAGTATTTCATCAACGTCGTGGACAGCAAACACCCCGAGTCTATCAATTCCGGCACCGGTTGCGAGATTGACCAGGTCTTCGGCCAGAGCTGGGCCTATCAGGTCGGGCTCGACCGCGTGATCCCGCAGAAGGAGACGCGCCTGGCGCTGCAGGCGTTGTGGCGCTATAACTTCACACCCGACTGCGGGGCGTATCGCAAGATCTACAAGGGCGGGCGCTGGTTTGCTCTGGCAGGTGAGGCGGGAATGCTGATGTGCACGTTCCCGCGCAAGGACTGGAGCTTCGAAAACGCCAGCGGCAAAGGCAACATGGATGGATGTGTGAATCTCTTCAACGAGGTCATGAACGGCTTCGAGTATCAGGTGGCCGGACACATGCTTTGGGAAGGCATGGTCGAACAAGGCATGGCCGTCACCCGTGCCGTGCATGACCGCCACCACCCGATCAAGCGCAACCCGTGGAATGAAGTGGAGTGCGGCGACCACTATTCCCGCAGCATGGCCAGTTATGGCGTGTTCATCGCAGCATCCGGCTTTGAATATCACGGACCCAAACATCACATCGGCTTCGCCCCACGCCTAACACCCGAGAATTTCAAGGCTGCCTTCACCAGCGCGGAAGGCTGGGGCAGCCTCAGCCAGAGCCGCACGGGCAAAACCCAGATCAACCGCATCGAAGTCAAATGGGGTGGACTGCGGGTCAAATCCCTGGCGCTCGAACTGCCACCCGGTGCCACCCTGAAAGCAAGCACCGTGGCCGCCGGCACCCAGCCACTCGCGGTCAAAGCCACCCAAACCGGCCAGCGGGTCGAATTGACCCTCGCAAAGGAAGTGGTCTTGAAAGCCAAGGATGTCATCACCTCAAAACTCGAATTCGCGTGAGAGGTTGGCTGAAAAACCACTTTCCCACCACTGTGCTGCGGCAGGCTGCGGGCAGGAATGCCCGCAGCCACGTGGCCCGGGCATCCTGCCCGGCGCCATTCACATGGCAGGTCCTCGCATATAGAAACCCCATCTATCATCAATCATCCACACTCCCATGAAATACACCACCACTGCCATCAGCCTGTTGTTAACCGCGTTGCCCTGCACCGCTGCGGACAACAAGCTCATCTGGCTCGACGAGATGAACCTCAGCCAAGCGGTGTCCGGGTGGGGTGGGACCCAAGCCAAAAAAACCGTGGACAACCACCCGCTCACCCTTCGTGGCAAGGTTTACGAGCGGGGTATCGGCACCCACCCGCCGGGCAGTTTCCGCATCGCACTCGACGGTCAGGCGCTTCGCTTCAAGGCCATCGCCGGCGTGGACGATGAGGTCGGCAAACAGGGGAGCGTCGAATTCAGCGTTATGGGCGACGGCAAGAAGTTGTGGTCCAGCGGCGTCCTCACCGGCGGCGGCGACATCAAACCCTGCGACATCGACATCAAGGGACTCAAATTCCTCGATCTGATAGTCGATACCACGCCCGACGGATACGCGTTTGATCATTCCGACTGGGCCGATGCCAGAATCGAATACCAGGGCGACAAGGCCCTCGCGACCCAAGCCGCGCCCAGACCCGCCCGGCCGCCCAACCCGGATGCTAACAAATGGCCCGCAGCGGACCAGGTGTTTGACAAGAACTCGCTGCCCGATCCCGCGGACAAGGATGAGGCGGACACGGTGCTGCGCCGGGTGGGCGCATTGATCACCCATCTCAAGACCCTGCCGCGTTGCCCCGACCTCAAACAGGCGGAGCAGCGCCTTGCCGCGTTGAAGACCCAGGCAGGATTGTTAGAAGCCGGCAATGCCAAGCGCGAGGAGCTGCTAGCCGAGGCCTCCAAACTGCGCCGCGAGGTGGCCTTCGCCAATCCGCTGCTGGATTTCGACCGGATCCTCTTCATCAAGCGCCATTTCTGTCCCAACGCCGAGACCACCGGCAATCACATGTGCGACCAGTATTTCGGTTTCAACGCGATCCGCGGCGGCGGCTTGTTCGTCTTGGAAAAACCCTTTTCCGACAATCCAACCACCCGCAACGTCCTTGAGAAATCGGTCTGCGAAAACGGGCGTTACAAGGGGCAATCGTTCACCTCGAAGGATGGCTTCCTCGCGCCCGAGTTGAGTTTTGATGGCAAGGAAGTTCTGTTTGCCCGAACGGAAATCGCGGACAACGAGGGTGACCGCAAACGCTACGCGGGGCAGGGATATGAATCCAATACTTACAAGATTTTCCGCGTCAGACTTGACGGCAGCGGGCTGACCCAGTTGACCGACGGCGTCTGGAATGATTTCGATCCCTGTTATCTGCCCAGCGGAAGAATCATGTTCATCTCGGAGCGCCGCGGCGGCTACGGGCGTTGCCATGGCCGCCCGGTTCCAAGTTTCACCCTGCATTCCATGAATGCCGACGGCAGTGACATTGTCAAGCTGAGCCCGCATGAGACCAACGAATGGCAACCGAGCGTGAACCACAACGGCATGGTCATCTATACCCGCTGGGACTATGTGGACCGTGGTTTCAACCAGGCCCATCACGTGTGGACCACCACCCCGGACGGCCGCGATTCCAGAGCCGTCAATGGCAACTTCTCTCCCAACCAGGGCGCCCGGCCCCACTCGGAAATCTCCATGCGGGCCATCCCCGGATCGCAAAAATTGATGGGCACCGCAGCCTGCCACCACGGACAAGCCTATGGTTCTATCATCCTGGTGGATCCGCTGATACCCGATGACAATGCCATGGCGCAGGTCAAACGCCTGACCCCCGACCAGTTGTTTCCCGAAGCCGAGATCGCCACCCATGGCCCGCCTGCAAATTACGCCGCACCCTATCCATTGAGCGAACATTTCTTCCTCTGTGTGTATGACAAGGACAGCCGCTCCGACGCGGGAACCGACAACAATTATGGAATCTATCTGGTGGACGCCTTCGGCAACAAGGAGTTGTTATATCGCGATGACGCGATTTCATGTCTCGACCCGATTCCCGTCAAGGCGCGCCCGGTGCCCCCCGTTATTCCGCACCTGACCGCCGTGGGCAAGCCACTCAAGCCCGGGACCAC
>JBAXCM010000161.1:0-9006 GCA_037141475.1 Verrucomicrobiota bacterium
GATCTTGGCGAGCCCACTCGGTAGCAATAGTCGAAGCACCCCCGCCACCCATTGGGCCGCGTCCGCCACCCATCATGCCCATCATGGAGAATTGGCGGCTGTTATCGGTATAGTATTTGGCGGCAACCTCAGGTTCCTTGCTAGCCCATGCTTGCAGGACGGTAGGGCGGATAAAATTGCCGGTGAAGCCCATTTTCTGAGTGTAGGCCATGGCAGCAGTGGGATCGGTTTCCGCCCATTTGCCAAATAACAGGAACGAGGCCATGATGCGCTCGCCCATCGGCAAATCTTCAAGCTTGGCGGCTTCCGCCTCAAGTTGCGTCGCTGTCATCGCGCCATAAAAGTTGATGAGGGCCTGAATCCGGTCGGTTTGGCCGGGAGTGTGCATGATGTCAGCCAAGCTGCGGACGCGGGATGTGCCGTGCTTGATTTCCGAACCAGCCATCGCGGAACGGCCAGAGGAGCGAGTTCGCACGGCCGGGCTCTCGTCCTGGGAATCAGTGGCTGCGGGGCTGGTGGTTTTGCCAGCGAGGAAGCCGACAGCGGTACCTAACACCAGTGCTGCGGCGGGGAATATCCAGGGATTTTTCATGATGAAGTTTGTTGATAAATGAAGCCAGTCGGGGGATTAAACCGGAGTTATTTGGGAAAGTTGCCTTATTTTTTAGGGATTGTGTGGAGATCGAGTTCGAGTTCGGGGCGTTTGCGCTCGCCGAGTCGTTCCATTTCAGCGAAGCAGGTGCCGAGGATGCGATCGTCGGGCCATTGTCCGGAGAACCAAGCTTCCAAATCCAGTTCACCGGCTGGCAGGTCGAGGTTGAGAGTAGCGGTGGTGGCACCCTTGAGGAGGTCCATTTGGATTTCGCGTTTGCCAGTACGGAGGTGGACTCGACCGGCCTTGAGTTGGCCTATTTTGGAATGTTCGGCGGCGTCGGCCTCGGCGGGAAGGGGGGAGAGGGCGATCCGGTAATGACCTGGGGAGGCGACGCGGAGTTTCCACAGGCCGGCGGTTTCGGCGACGGCGGCACCTTCGGTGAGAGCCAGTAACTTGGCACGAATGGCGGTCTGACTGGCAACGCTGGAGGCCGAGGCAGCGCCGGGCCGTTCACGGCTTGGCCACCAATCCGCTGCAGTGAGGCGGACCACGGGCTGATGGGGGTCTCCGATGACATAGCGCACCGGTTCGCGGACCACGGAGCGGATGCTGTTCCACCAAGTGCCGTAAGCGCGGAGCAGACTGGCTGCGGCAGCGGGTTGTTCCTCGAAGAGATTGGTCTGCTGGCCCGGATCGGCCGCTATGTCAAACAGCTCCAAACCGCTGAGCAGCCAGCGCGAGTCGCGCACGGCAAATCCTTGCGAACGGTAGCGCTCCGGCGGATCGTCACCGGGCCACTGGCCGACGTGGGTAAAAAGCATCCGCTGCTTGGGAAAGTCCGCCTGGCCGAGCCACGCCGGCGAGAGGTCAAGCCCATCCCCGACCCAACCCTGCGGCATCGCGACGCCACAGCAACCGATGAGGGTCGGAAACAAGTCCAGCGGTGAGATGAGTGCGTCCACCGCACGTTTGGCGGGGAATTTGCCGGACCAGCGGCAGCAGGCCGGGACGCGCACGCCGCCCTCATCCGGGCTCCCATTAGTGCCGCGCATTCCAGCATTCCAAGTGCCGATGGCAGAACCGCTGGCGCCGAGAAACACCACGATGGTATTGGATGAGAGGTTGAGTCGGTCCAACTCAGCGAGCAAGTCACCGACCCGCGTGTCGAGATCCTCGATCATGGCACAAAACGAGGCGGCGGGTTCCGCCAAGCCAGCTTTCAAGAATGGTTGCGCGGCAGCGATGGGCGCTTCATAAGGAGCATGAGGCACATTGAGGGCAAGGTAGAGGAAAAACGCCTGCTGTGCGGCAGCCCGGCCGGCGATCCAGCGTTTTGCCTCATCGACAAGCACCTGGGTGCAATAGCCAGTGGTCCTTTCCCAGCCAGTCTGGCGGCGGAGCCAAGGATCGACGTAACTATTGCCCCAGCGATCCTGGGTTTGGCCGATGGCGTCGCCGCCATGCACCAGCACATCCTCGAACCCACGATCCTCCGGGCGGCACGGAAAAACCTCGCCGAGACCCCAGGTGCCGATGATCGCCGTGCGATAGCCCGCCGCAGACAGCACTTCGGACAGCAACGGCACATCCGGGCGGATCAAATTGCGGCCTGCCACACGATGGCTCACGCCGCATCGGAATTCATGCTTGCCGCTCAATATCTCGGCACGCGTCGCCGTGCCACTCGGTGCCGCGATGCAACGGGAAAAATCCGTGCCGCTCGCTCGCAGGCGGTCAAGGTTTGGGGTGTGCAAGTGCGGGTTGCCGCTAGACGACAAATCACCGTAGCCTTGGTCACTCGTCAGAACCAGCAGGACGTTGGGACGTTCCTGTGCCGCCATCAACGCAGCCACCGGGAAAAATGCCATTATCAACGAGCGCCCTACGTGAACCATACCGGCGATAAAGCCAGCGATGAGGACTACTGGCAAGTGTTATCTGATGCGATGGGCATTGGCCACCACGCCTGAAAGTTACCAACCGCCCGCCGGACTCGCGCCCTGATCTCCACCCCACATTTTCTGACAACACGCGGAAAGATCCCCAAATATGCCACAGTAGCTGTTGCCGTTCATCCCACAAACCAGCCGCGCCTTTCAATCCTAACTGAACCATCACGCGCTGGCCGGTCAGCCACAACCCACAAAATAATCATTATGAAACCAAACCATGCCACTAACCGCAGACTCAGCCTCCAAAGGATCCTGCTCGCCTCCGCCGCACTCACCACCCTGCCCGCCACCGCCAACGTGCGCCTGCCAAAAATTTTCACCGACAACATGATGCTGCAGCGCGACATGCCGGTGCACGTATGGGGATGGGCGGATGCCGGGGAGGCGGTCAGTGTGACGCTGGCCGGCAAATCCGCCAAGACCCAGACGACGACCAATGGCACGTGGTCGCTCGAGCTACCGGCCGTCAAAGCCGGTGAAAACTTGGAGCTAACCATCCAGGGGAACAACAGTCTGACCCTCAAAAATGTGATCATTGGCGACCTCTGGGTTTGCTCCGGCCAATCGAACATGGAGATGGGACTTGGCGGCTGCCTCGGCTCTGAAGCCGATATCAAGGCCGCCGACCTGCCCAAGATCCGACGCATCAAATTCAATCACGAGCAAACCGGCGTGCCGGCCACCGAGGCACCCACCGCCACCCCGTGGCAAGTGTGCACTCCTCAAACAGCGGCCGGTTTCACTGCCGTCGGATTCTATTTCGCCCGCGATATCCAACAAAAAACGGGAGTTCCAATCGGAATCATTGACGACAACTGGGGCGGCACCGCCATCGAGCCGTGGGTCGCCACCGAAGGCCTCGAAATGGTTGCTGAACTCAAACCCCAGTTCACCGCCAGACAGGATGCCATCAAGTCCTATCAAACGACCCGGCTCCCCCAGGCACTCACCGACATGGAAGCTTGGATCAATCAAACGCGCAAACAACTGGCCAGTGGCGCGGCGACCAGTCCGCCCCCGGCCATTCCCGCCCATCCGGGTGGCGAGGGCTGGAGCGGCATGTACAATGCCATGATCCATCCGATCGTGCCACTGCCGATCAAAGGCGCTCTGTGGTATCAAGGCGAAAGCAACGGCGGCGAGGGCGATACCTACTACGACAAAATGCGGGCGCTCATCGGCGGCTGGCGCAAACAATGGCACCAGGGGGATTTCCCATTCTATTTCGTCCAACTCGCAAATTTCCAAGCTGTCAGTGAAGATCCTGCTGGCGGCAACGGCTGGGCCAAAGTGCGCGACGCCCAAACCAAGTCCCTGACCATTCCCAACACCGGCATGGCGGTCATCACTGATACTGTGCCCCTCGCCGAAAAGGACGACATCCATCCAAAAAACAAATTCGACGTGGGCATGCGCCTCGCCCGCTGGGCCCTCAACCGTGACTACGGCCAAAAGACACTCGAAGTCTCTGGACCCTTGTTTAAATCACTCAAAATCGAGGGCGGCAAGGCCCACTTGGAATTTGACCATATCGGCAGCGGACTGATGGTCGGCAAAAAATCCGGCATCACTCCCACCGCTGAAGCCACCGGCGAAAAACTCAAGCGCTTTGCCATCGCTGGTGCCGATAAAAAATGGTTCTGGGCCGATGCCGTGATTGACGGCAAGACCATCACGGTTTCCTCACCCGATGTCAAAGAACCCGTCGCCGTGCGCTACGCCTTCCAAATGAATCCGGACGGTGCCAACCTCTACAACCGCGAGGGCCTGCCTGCATCGCCCTTCCGCACCGACGCTTGGTAAGCGCCCATCTTGCACGCCGCCGCTGCACCGCATTGCAGCGGCGGCCTGTGGTCTCAGCTGATATCGCGGGCTTGACGCTCACAAAGCGCCGCCACAATTCTGCCTAGCAGATCGCACCTCAGTCGGGGCTTGCATCTTGGTTCAAGATGCGCAGCCGAGCCTGGATCCGACGCGGGCGTAGAGTTCTGTTTGGGAGGCGGAGCGGTCTAGCAGGTCGGCTTCGAGGCGGATGGCACCGGGTTCGAACAGGGTGATGGTGGAGGATCCGCCAAAGGCAAAGTAGCCTTTTTCGGCACCTTTGGCCACCGCAGTGCCGGGCTGATAGGTCTGAGCGATGGTGCCGACACAGGTGGCTCCAATTTCCAATAACAATACCGTGCCGAAGTGGGGGCTCTCGAGGCGGGTGATGGTGCGTTTGTTAGTCCAGAGGTAAGACAGGTGTTTGCGCAAGGCGAGTGGAGATACCGAGAACAGCGGACCTTCGATGCTGCGCGTCGGGCCAGGGGTGCCGGCCACCGGAAAGTGGAAACGATGGTAATCCACCGGGCATAGGCGGGAGAGCACCAACGCAGCGTCGGCATAGCGCGCGGCGAGGTTGTCATCTCCTAACAATTTTGGCAGATCGAAGCGCTGGCCCTTGATGAAAACGCCGTTGATGGCGGAGGCCCGCTCAAATCCGAGATGGCGGCCATCGGCCGGAAACACGGCCGAGGCGTCATCGGCATCGATTGGCCGGGCTGTGGGTTTGAGTTTCCGATAGAAAAACTCATTAAAGCTGGCGAAGGTGTCCGGCGCTTCGGCAAACTCGGCGGGATTCAGTCCGTAGCGGGTGATGAATGGGGCGATGCGCGAAGCCGACTGCGGGCGGTTCATCCGGCGGCCATACCATTTGGAAAATAGTGGGCGCTTGATGAGAGCGCCGAGGGCGATTGCGCCGAGCGGGTGGCCATAGGTCCAGCGAAGGAATGCCTCGCCATAGACTTGTTCGGTCTCGATGGTGCCGGTGTGGCGGTTGAAATAGCGGATAGGTTCCACCTGCGAGGAGTTTAGGGCAGCTGGGTCGCGCCCATCAGGAAGCGGTCGCACTCGCGGGCCGCACCGCGGCCTTCGTTGATCGCCCACACCACCAGCGATTGGCCGCGGCGCATGTCGCCAGCGGCAAACACCCCCGGGAGGTTGGTGGAAAATGTCCCGTGATCGGCCTTGACGTTAGAGCGAGGGTCGGTGTCGAGGCCGAATTGCTTGATAATGTTAGACTCTGGACCGGTGAAGCCCATGGCGAGCAGGACGAGTTGGGCGGGGATGACGCGCAGGGAGCCATCGACTTCCTGTGGGATGAAGCGGCCTTGGTCGTCTTTGGCCCACTGAATGTTGACGAGTTCCAACCCGGTTAGCTTGCCTGCGGCATCCTTGATGAATCGCTTGGTCTGCACCAAATAGTGGCGCGGATCGTCACCTTGCAGTTCGGCGGCCTCTTCCTGACCGTAGTCCATCTTGTACACCTTTGGCCATTCGGGCCAAGGATTGTCGCTAGCACGCTGCAGTGGCGGCTTTGGCAAAATCTCCAACTGAATCACATTCTTGCAGCCGTGACGCAGGCTCGTGGCGACACAGTCGGTGCCGGTATCGCCACCACCAATCACCACCACCTCTTTGCCCGAAGCATTGAGTGCGGGTAACGAGCCGTCGAAATCATGGTCCAATTGAAAGCGCGTGTTCTCCGTTAGGAATGTCATGGCAAGGTGCACACCATCGGCATCGCGGCCGTCAATGGGCAGGTCGCGGGCCTGGGTGGCACCGCAGCACAGGACCACCGCGTCGAAGTCGCGGCGCAGCCGTTCGGCACTCCATTGGGGATCGGCACCGACGCTGACGCCGGTTTTGAACTCAATGCCTTCCTCACGCAACAGGTTGACGCGCCGCCCGAGCACTTCGCGCTTATCAAGTTTCATGTTAGGAATGCCATACATCAACAAGCCGCCGATGCGATCCTCGCGTTCGAGGACGGTCACTTGGTGGCCGGCCTGATTGAGTTGGTCGGCGCAAGCGAGGCCGGCCGGGCCGGAGCCGACGACGGCGACTTTTTTACCGCTGCGTTTGGCAGGGATGTTAGGAGTTACCCACCCCTGTTGCCAGCCGCGGTCGATGATTGCGCACTCGTTGTTTTTGATAGCCACGGGTGGCTTGATGACCCCGAGGACGCAGGAGCCTTCGCATGGGGCGGGGCAGACGCGTCCGGTGAATTCCGGGAAGTTATTGGTCTTATGCAGGCGTTGGAGGGCTTCCTTCCAGCGGCCGCGGAAGATCAGGTCATTCCATTCGGGGATGAGGTTGTTGACAGGGCAACCGCTGGCCATGCCAGCGACGAGGTGACCGGTGTGGCAAAACGGGGTACCGCAATCCATGCAGCGAGCGCCTTGTTCGCGTTGCTGTTTTTCGTCGGGATGGATTTTGAACTCGTTCCAGTGTTTGATCCGCTCCAGCGGTGCGATCTCGGAATCCGTCTTCCGTTCCAGTTCCATGAATCCAGTTGGCTTGCCCATTGTCGTCGTAAGTTTGTTAGTTTTGAGAAAAAAGGCAGAGAGGCAACAACACCCCGAACCCCAGACAAGAGCAGATTTCGCTGATCTTCCCGTTTTGTCTGGCGCGGCTTGTGAGGCTCTTCATCTTCATTTCTTGTGTCTTGTGTCTTTAGGTCTTGTGTCTTAGGTCTAGTTCCCCCCGACGCGGGATAGGTCTTTAAGATTTTCCTCGAAGGCGGCCATCGCGGCCTCGTCGCCGGACAATCCCTGAGCCTCGACTTTTTTGAAGCATTCGAGCATTCGTTCATAGTCGCGAGGCATGACCTTGTAAAATTTCGGCAACTCGGCGTCCCAGTGGTCGAGCAGCCATGCGGCGCGCTGCGAGCCGGTATGTTTGAGGTGCGCTTCAATCGTGGTCTTGACCTTGGCAATATCCGCGTCATCCGATTCGATCAACCGATAGAGGTTGACCATTTCCTTGTTGAGGCGCTTTTCAAACAGTCCGTCGATATCATAGACATAAGCCGAACCGCCGGACATGCCGGCGGCAAAGTTGCGGCCGGTCTCGCCTAACACGATCACCTCGCCGCCCGTCATGTATTCGCAGCCATGGTCGCCGATGCCTTCGACCACGGCATTGACGCCGGAGTTGCGGACGCAGAAGCGTTCGCCGGCGATGCCGCAGATATACGCTTGGCCCTGGGTGGCACCGTAGAAGGCGACGTTGCCGATGATGACGTTGTCGGCGGCTTGGAATCGCGCGCCGCGTGGCGGATAGACAATGATGTTAGCACCGGACAAGCCCTTGCCAACATAGTCGTTGGCGTCGCCTTCCAGTTCGAAGGTCATGCCTGTGGGGGTGAAGGCGGCGAATGACTGGCCGGCGCTGCCGCGGAATTTAAGTTCGACGGTGCCCGGTGGCAATCCCTTGCCGCCATGCCTGCGGCTGATCTCACTGCCGGTGATGGTTCCCACCACCCGGTTGACGTTGGTGATAGGCAACTCGATGCGCACTTTCTCGCCGCGCAAAATTGCCGGTTCGCACAGCGCCAGCAAGTGGGTATTGTCCAGCGCTTGAGCCAATCCGTGATCTTGGGCAATCTGACAATAGGTGCCAACCCGGTCCACCACATCGGGACGATGGAAGATGGATGTTAGGTCGATGCCCTTGGCTTTCCAATGATTCGTCGCTTCGGCGGTATCGAGGCACTCGACGTGACCGACCATTTCATTAATCGTGCGGAACCCGCATGCTGCCATGATTTCGCGCATTTCCATGGCGATGAAGCGCATGAAATTGACGACGTGTTCGGGCTTTCCGGCGAAGTTTTTGCGCAGTTCGGGGTCTTGGGTGGCGACACCGACGGGGCAGGTGTTTTTCTGGCAAACGCGCATCATCAGGCAGCCCACACTCACCAATGGAGCGGTGGCGAAGCCGTATTCCTCGGCACCCAGCAGGGTTGCGATGGCCACGTCGCGGCCGGTCTTCAACTGGCCGTCGGTTTCCAGAATCACGCGGCTGCGGAGGTCGTTTAGCAGCAAAATTTGGTTGGTTTCGGCGAGGCCGAGTTCCCAAGGGGCACCGGCGTGATAGATGGATGACGTGGGTGATGCCCCGGTGCCGCCGTCGTGGCCGGAGATGAGGATGACATCGGCATGAGCCTTGGCGACGCCCGCAGCGATGGTGCCAACGCCAACTTCGGCGACCAGCTTGACGTTGATGCGGGCACGAGGGTTGGCATTTTTGAGGTCGTGAATCAATTCTGCGAGGTCTTCGATCGAATAGATATCATGATGGGGGGGGGGCGACACCAAGCCCACGCCCGGGGTTGAGTAGCGCACTTTGGCAATCCATGGATAGACTTTGGAGCCGGGCAACTCGCCGCCCTCACCGGGCTTGGCTCCTTGGGAAATCTTGATCTGGATTTCATCGGCATTGACCAAGTACTCGCTGGTGACGCCGAAGCGGCCTGAGGCGACCTGTTTGATGGCGGAGCGTTTGCTATCTCCGTTAGGCATGGGAACAAAGCGGGCCGGGTCTTCGCCGCCTTCGCCGGTATTGGACTTACCGCCGATGCGGTTCATCGCGATGGCGAGGGTTTCGTGGGCTTCCTGGGAGATAGAGCCATAGGAC
>JBAXCM010000162.1:0-8979 GCA_037141475.1 Verrucomicrobiota bacterium
GGGCATGGCTCAGGGCATGGCTCAGGGCATGGCTCAGAGCATGGCTCAGGGCATGGCTCAGGGGACGGCTCAGGGGACGGCTCAGGGCATGGGCACGATTCTCCAACCGTCGCTCTGGGTGAATTCGCGGGCGGCAAAACACCAGACGATCACCTTCTTTTTGGTGAGGTACGCAGGGTCCTTGCGGGCCTTGCGGTAGAGATTAACGCGAGCGGCAGTGGCACCGCTGCCGCGCACGGCCATCACCTCGGGGACGCTACCCAACTCAACACCCAGGTGGTCAGCCAAGCCGCCGCCTTTGGCTAACATGTCGCCGCCGGAGTGGAAGATTAGACAGTGGCTATCACCTAACAGAAGAACAGGCGATGCGGGATCTGATGCGGGAGGCTCGGTGGCACCGGCAGCTTTCAGCACGCCTTGGAAGACGAGCACCTCGCTTGTGCCAGTCGGGGCCAAATCACCTTGGATGGTAATCTTGGTTTCCGGGCCGAGGACCGGTGCGGCGGCAGTCTTGCTAACAGCCCCCGGTGCCACCTCGCGGAGGTGCGCGGCGATGGCTCGGGCCAATACAGCAGTGGTGTGCGGTGTGAAATGCGAGTCGGTCTTGCAATAAACCGGATCACCGCCAGCGGCGGAGCGGGCGGCTTCGGCGGTTAGAACGGGGCCGGCATCCATGACATCGACGCCCTGTTTCCTGAGGGCGTCGGTAAACCTGCCGCTGGCCTTGGCATATCCCGCAGCAGCAGCCACGTCGGCAGGAGGAAACAATTGATCAGCGCGGATCAGGGATTTTTCTGGCACCGGCAGAAGCACTAGGCGGATGCCCTTGGCGGCCAGGGATTTATTGAAATCGAGAATGGCCGACAGCGGATCGTTCTCACCGGTTAGAGCATTGGCCTTCACCGCGGTCGCTAGGTGTCGGAGTTCGGCTGGCAGAAAAAACCAACCATCACGGCCGCTCACAGCCCGCGCCGAAACATCCGGGATGGCCGGCAGGGCGGGCAAGGCCGGGGACACGTTCTGGGCCTGCAGGGCTGGCGAAATTGTCAGAAATAGCGCAGCTAACGGAAAAATACCGCGTCTGGCCAGTTGGGTGGCTGTGGTATTGATGGGCATGGATCGAATCATGGGCGGTTACTACGAGTCGTGGATCAGTCTTCAATCGAAAAACCATCGATCAACCCCCTCAATTCTTTACCCGGTGTTTGGTAAAGGCAGAATCCAACATGCGAATGACGGGGGCGGCCCACGCGGTTGCTGCGGCAGTGTTGTAGTGGACGCCGTCCGAGCCGCAGGCAGGCGTATAGTGAGTGAATTTGCGGGATTGAAAGGTATAGAATCCGCGCTTCCGGTTGGTGCTGCTGATCAAATTCTCAACTTCATCCTGAACCCATTTGGGGAATTTTGAGGAGTCCGGCGGAGCAATCCAGATGACCATGCGCGTCGAACTGCCGGGGCCGTACACGGCGTTGGCGAACGCCTCATAGATCTCCGCCAACTCCGGCAATGAGCGCTTGCCCTCCCTGAGCACCGTATCAAAATGATTGGTGCCGAGTTGCACGATAACAATCTGCGGGCGGTATTTCGCCATCAACGTCTCGATCTTTGGGGTGCTAATCGCGTTGGACCGGTGGCCGCGCCCCGAATCGTGGGTGATATGCGACAGCGAGGTGGTCTCACGGTAGCCACAGGGCGAGACGAAATTCTTGTGTGACGCTAGCCATTGCTCTGGCGAGGAGCCGCATGATCCGTAGATAGCCACCCGATTGGGCCCGAGGTTTTGCAGCAACCATGCCTCAATCTGGTCGCCAAATGGCCCAACCGTCAGTGAGTCGCCAATCATCAATACCTTGGAGGTCGGACCTAACGAATTGGCGGTGATCGGCCTGAAGGCAGAAGCGCTTCTACCTGCAGGAAACAATGACGCCTGCTGGCCCTGCGCCACTCCATGCGGATTGTACGCGGCTGCACCACGCTCAGATCGGGCTGGCGGTGCGCTTTGGCTCGGCACCATGGTGTCAGGCGATGCGCAACTGGCACACAACGCCGCCAGCAACAGCGCCAGGGCAAGTGAAAGGTGGTTGCTAGATTTAGGCAGGACGTTCATTTTGTGTTATCTTGCTCGGCGCAGCCACACTCAGGATCGTCAGGATGACGACCTATATCTTGGTTCAACATATAGGGGAAAAGCTCAGGCGTGCTGACGTCGTCGCGGCGATGGACCGTCGCCCACAACGATTCCTCCTCAATTTCCGCCAAGCTCAGGTCGTACTCCTTGGTCAATTTGTAGCGGGTCAGGTCCTGCTTGATATGTTTGATGTAAGCCGGATGCATCACCAGCACCTGCTTTTCGTCATACTTGCCATCTAACACCTTCACCACATCATACAAGTAGCCGACAAGGAATTCTCCGTAGGGTGCGAAGGAATCCGGCTCGGGCACTTTCGTCACAGCCTTCAAGCGCAGGCGAAGCTGAATATCCCCCTCCTTGGCCTGCACCACCGGCGGTGCAAACTCGATGCTGCGCTTGGTCAGAACCTGCGCAGCTTCAATATCTTTGGCAGCGAGATCCTGCGCGATCAAGCGGAAGGTATCATCACCCCAATCGAGTGCCGCCTGCCCGAAAAAGTGCATCTTGTCCTTGTCTTGATTCTTATACGGGTAATGCGTGATTTTTCGACTATCCAACATAACGCCAATCTTGGTCACCCCGGTGCTGATGCTGTCGAAAACGAATTGCTGGACTTCTGGAGACACGTTGCCCGCCTGAGGTGGACCGACCCAGTAGAACTTCCTAACGGTTGACGCGTTGGCCGCGAGCCACCGGGCCAGAGGTAGGACATGCGCCCGAATCAGGTTGCCATGTGTCTCCTCCTTAATAGTGCTGCCTTGACTGAAAAAATCAAAAAAATTGTTACCGTTCTGGAACACGACGATATCCGGCTTCACCCGCTCCAGCAAATCCTCGATTTTTGGCACCGTGTGGGCGCCGGGTTTGTGCCCCTTAGGCGTGCCGTAGCAATCGGTTTCCGTCACCGGCTTGGTCTTGCCGGCGACTGTTTCGATGCGAATAAACCCGCAACGGGTTGAGGCGTTGGTGTAGGGAGGAGCCTTCATCCAGCTCAGCGGATTGGTGCCGCAGGCGACGATCGTATGCACCGTTGCCACGCCAGGGCAGGCGCGGAAACAGGCATCCAATTCGCCGGCAAATCCGCCGATCCCCATGGAGTCCGACAAAATGAGCACACGCAATCCGTTGTCCGAAGCAGTCGTCAAACAGAGCGCCGCTGAATCCTTGGCGATTTGCACGCCTCGCGCAGGCTCGCCAGAGTCGTCATCACCCGTGACGGGCACCGCCCGAGGCACATCCTCAGGCCCCTTGTCACTCGCAATGGGTTCGGCCCGAGGCACATCCTCAGGAACCCTGTGACCCGTGACGGGCACACCCCACGCCAAGCCAGCCCAAAGCCACAATCCCATCAAGTGCCGGATCATGAGTCTGCTGGCCGAAGGGAAAGCCATTGTTGCACGCAGGACTCGAACGAGATACGCGGGATGGATGCTGATTTCATGAGCAGTTTGTTGGCGCGGAGGGTATGCCTGTAATAGGAATTGGCAAGGCCGCATTTTAAGAATTTGCACTCCCGCCTGCAAGCCGTTGGTGCGCACTCACTCCACGGTGAGAGACACATCGTGGGCGTCCCAAGGGCAAGACCCGACATTCGTTTGAAGCGGTCGATTGAAATCAATAATTCATAAAACAAGATGGTCCAAAATCCGCGCTTGCACCTCAAGCGTGTGATTTGGCACATTTTTCCAGAATTGGATTTCCGGGCCAACGGTCCATCCTATGCCAGCCTTGAGCAGCGCCCAAGGTCACCCGCCATGGTGATGATAGAGGGCTGAAAGCTCGGCATATATGGCCAGCCTCGGTATCCAAAGCCGTATGGGGCGGGCTTTCAGCCTTCAACAAAATCGATTTGATCGCTACCCAGGGCGATGCCTTGGGCTGGCATATTGTCAGGCCGTTGGCGCTGAAGAGCACCAGCCAATTTTCCTGAAATATGGGCCATTTCCCCGTCAATTCAAAGCCGGGGGCAAGAAGTCTGAACATGCAAAGTGGGGCCGCCGACATGCGTCAGCGGCCCCACTCATCTCCCGGAGAAAGCCGAAACTCCGGAAAAAATTCCTTTCCCGCTCAGCCACGGGAAAAAATGTTAGGAACCGTGGATCGAGGAGGATCTGGCATCCTCTATCATCGATCCACGGATTTCTATCATATTTTTTGAATCACTGTGCGGACACCCGCACGAACAACTTGCCACCTACCGGCGGTGAGTAACCGGTGAGCGTGACGGCCACCGTTTCGACACCATTGGCATCGGGCGCACCTGCCACCTGACTGGCTGGGGCGCTGCTCCAAGTTGCGAGGTTGGTGGAGGTCAACACGGTGTAGGTCAGACCCGAAGCAGCAGTGCGGGTATAACTGAAGGTGCCACTGGCCTTGGCAAAGGGCACGCTGATCGGGTTGACCGACGAACTCTTGGTGGGATCAAGACCGAAGGCAAATTCCTGGAAGTTGCTCATGCCATCGCCGTCCAAGTCGGCAGCTGGGTTGGTGAGGTCATGGCCGGGGTATTTCGCAGTCCAAGTGGCGTAAGCACTGGTGGCCACGACGGTCACCGAACCGGATCCGGTGAAGAAGGTGCCACCGCTGTAAACGCCTGATGGCTGTTCAACGCCGCCAAGCTTGAGGCCCGGGATGATCCGGGTATCGGCATAGCCCAAATTAACCACCGCGCCCGTGGAGATTTCCAACTGCGTGGCTGCTAGCGAGGTCGCCGTCGGGCATGAGAGCACCCCAGCGGTCACCTTCGTCGTACCGGTGTAGCTGCTGTCCTGAAGTAGCGTGAGGGTGCCCGTGCCGTTCTTGATCAAGCCACCGTCGGTTGACGAGGCTGCCGGATCATGTTCGAGTGCTTGGTTCACCGAGCAGTTGAAGGCAGCGGTGTCGATCTTGGCTCCATTGGATCCGACATAAGCATGGGTCATGTTCCCCAGGAGGTGGTTGGTGCCCTCACTGATCACTGAGGCATCCGTACTGTCGCTCTGGGTCGCTTGAAGAACGCCACCGTTGAACTTGAAGAGCACAGGGCCGACGGGCGGCAAGACCGTGCTGCCGCTGCCTTCATTGATGCCATAAACATTGCAGGCGATGAGGGTGCCCCCGTTGAGGTCATACTCAGCACTGCTGGCCACGCCGTCCCAGCGACCCATCATAACTCCCGGGCCGTTGTTGTTATACCACGCTGTGGCAGTGCTCGGAGTTTTGACAGTGCCGCCATTCTGAACCACCTTGCCGCTGCCGGTTGCACCCCAAGCGATGCACAAAGAGGCCGCGCCCGACCAGTCAAGCGTAGCGGAGTCATTGATCGTGAGAGTGCTCGTACCTGCGGTGTTGCCGACGGCGGCATAACAGCCTGAGGAATCGGTCCATGAACCGGAGCCATTCAGGGCGACGTTTGCGCCATTGACTTGCGACACCACGAAGCCACTGCCGGCTGAGGTGACCGCACCGCTGAGATTAAGCTGTCCGGCACCAGTGACTAGCAGGCCACTGGGAGCGGCGAGAGCGGCGCTGATGGTATGCGAACCACCGTCAACCTGGATGCCGACTGAGCCCACACTCAGGGTAAAGGCTGCGCTGGAGGCGATGGTGGTATTGGCCACCTGATTGTTAAACTCAATGCCCGCGACTGCTGAGTAGGCATCGAGTTCGATGACGGCACCCGCGCCACTGTCGGACAGGATAGCTAGTTTGGAGGAACTTGGCAGCGCGTTGTTCCAATTGGCTGGATCGCTCCAGTTGCCGTTATTCGGGCCGGCCCAGTTGTAGGAAGGAGCCCCTGCTAGGGTAGCGACTTCACTTGAGCTGAGGGCTTGGTCGAAGATTTGGAGCTTGGCGATGGCACCATTGAAGCGCCAATACTGGTCCTCGTTGATTGCGTCCTGCCAGGTTCTGCCGCCAATCATCAACAAGCCGCCGGGCTTGATGGCGAGGGTTCTACCGGTATCACTGCGGTCCAGCACGCCATCGACATAGAGTTTTTCGGTGCTGCCATCATAGGTGATGGTGATGTTATGCCATGCGCCTGCTGCCGGCCGGTTTGTCCACCATGTATCATCACCCCAATGGGTATAGGCCCATATACCGTCGCTATAGCCAAACAAGGCGGACTGGTAGTTATCATAAGAGCCACCGGCCCATTGGATGTAGTCGTTCTCACCACCAGGCTGGCCGACTGCTCTGTAGAGGTCGGTTGAAATGGTCCAATCGGAATTGCCAGTGATGGCCGCTGGGGCCCGCACGGAAGCAATCATGGTGCGCCGACTCGCGGGGCTACCGTCAGCTTGGACAAACTCGACCGCCTGTTTGCCGGCGACGTCGGCAACCACATTCGGCCCGGTGCCGCCTGAATACTTGGCAAAGAAACCGCCGAGAGATCCTGTATTCGGCCATTCCGCGAGATTGTCACCAACCGCCAAGGTGGACGCGTCAAGCACGACGAGCGGGTCCAAGCCGGCGCTCTTGGCCAGCGAAATGTCCTGGCCCGCCACCGAGGAACCAGTCATGGTAACCATCATGGCTGACGAGGTGACGTGGCCGCCCTTGCTGGCGATGATGTAATAAGTGGCATTGGCATTGGGCACTGCGACCACATATTGGCCGAGGGCGTTAGAGCCGACCGAGACGCTCGGGCTGCTGCCGTCTGGATTGGTGCTCAAGGACACCACGACGCTGTTGATCGGGGAGCCGGACGTGGAATCGGTGATGGTCCCGGATATCGTCGGCAGCGCCGTCCAACTCGCGGCGATGGTGTGATCCGCCGTCACGTCGTTGAACGCGTAACTGGTCACCGGTCCCTGCGATGCGCTGTCCACCAGCACATCGCTAAGAACATAGCCGTAGTTGGAGGTGATGGTGAACGTCTGACTGGCGTTCTGCGGCACCGTCACCGCACCTGAGGGAGTGATCGAACCACCCGTCCCTGCGGAGGCATTGATGGTGTACATCGAGGCCGTGCCAAACTTGGTCATCATCGCGGCTTCCAAGTCAGCGCGCTTGGTGGCATCAATCGCCACTTGGTAGAGGTAAACGTCACCAATATTACCGTTAAAGGTGGACCAGCCGTCTGGATCGTTGCGGCCAACGTCGATGTAATGGGTGAAGTCCGGGTCGCCGCCCCATGTGGCGGTGTGATCCGGGTTAATGCTGCTGCTGAAGTCACCATTGGCACCACCGGTCATGACCGAGACCCCATTGGCAAAAACCTGATAGGATCCATTCGGCTGAACCACCAGACTGAGGACGGTGATTTGGCCGTTAGGAATTGCGGGACCCCAGTCGGCCCAACCATTTCTGCAAACCATGATCCTGCCATCACTGTGGCTGACCGCCAGAGCCAGTCGGTCATAAAAGATATCAACGATTTCGCCCCGAGCTTCGCCGCCTGGGTTGCAGTACACCGGGCGCACTGCTGCAACGATGGACACGCCGTTGACTGGCAGCGGAGCCGCGTACCGGGCGAGCCGCCATCCGTCGCTAGAGGTCATGCGGTTGTTCCACTCCCATTTCTCACCATTGATCGTCATGGTTGAAGGCGAGCCGGAGCGCGACAGCGAGCCGCCCAACGGATCTGCGATGGGCCAACTGCCGGTGGCCGGACAGTCGCTGCTATGCACCGAGAAGATAAGGTCGGAGTCCTGGGCGGAGGCCCGATTCAATCCTGTCGCCAAAAGTGCTGCGGCCGTGAGCACAACAGATTTTGCGGCGAGGTGGAGCGGCACGAATCGCCAGATCCGGCTATTCATGGTGGCTTGATGGGCTTTGCCGTGGGGCAAAGGTAGCTGGCCCGCGGGGGGCGCTGCGTTGCTGGTTATTTTCATTGGTGTTACGGGATGAATCGTTGCTTTCTGGACAGAGGAGTTCGCTGAATGGCGGGAATTGGGAATCGGCGTGATTGGACGCAGCTAAAAGCCCGTTGCCATGCAGCGTCGCTTGAAATGAGGTTGGGCACAGGGGCTGGTTTTCGGCAATGTGCATTAAGCGAAATCGATGTCTTTTTAGCGCAACGATCTACTTAGGGCTGACCTTGCAGGGGATGGGCGGAAGGGTGGCGACGAGGACGGGCTGAGCGGGCTTGGCGGGTTTGCCCTCGACTTGGCGGGGCTGGACCTCAGTGAACACGCTCACGATGAGGTTGCCCAGCGGGCCGGGTTTGGTTTTCGCAGCGTCGGCCCGGAACATGAAATCAATGGCATTGCCACTGGGCTGGGTTTCCATGGTGATGCCCGGTGGCGGGGAATTGAGGGCAAACTTCAGCGGGCGGTTGTTCGCAATAGCACCCAGCCCTGGCAAGCGAAGGGTAGCCGTGCCACCTGCCGGAATATTCACCCCGGCCGCACATGCTGCGCGAAATCTCTCCATGCCCGCCGGCGTGACCGGAGCGCGTTTGGTGCCTGGCGGCCGTGGCTGCACCCATGCTAACAATTCCTGCGCTGGCACCAGATGGCGATAGAAAAATGCCTGCATGCGGTCCTCGGCGGCAAGCGCCCGGTGCACGACGTCCGCGTTGTTGATACGGGCGTGACCCTCGATGGCCAGCGACTCCGGCACCCGGCTTTCTTCATCAGGAAATTTCAGAGTCAGCCGCAGTGAGTCGGTGCCCGCCGGGACCTTGCCCCCGACCAATTCAAATCCCGCAGGTGCGTCCTTCAGCGACAGGGAGATTTCACCGCTGAAGCCATCCAGACGCAACACCTGCGCGGTGATCGGCACCATGCCGCCGGCCCGCCCATTGATACTCGACGGCACGATGCGCAGTTTAAAATCGGGTTGCGGCGGAGCGATGGTGAGTCGGTAGGCATGAGCGGGGCTGCCCTTGCCTTGGGTGTCGGACACATGGAATTGATAGATCC
>JBAXCM010000163.1:0-8947 GCA_037141475.1 Verrucomicrobiota bacterium
GCCCCAAGCGGCCCGGGGTCACTTGCTAGAAATCGCTCAACTGCAAGTTTATACCAGCGAGTAGCCTCCGTCGGCTGGGCCTCAATCGCTGGATTCATACCAAGAAGGTGGTGGCTGGCCTTGGCTTTTGGCTGATGGCTGAGCCAAGCCGGCAGATCTGGCAGGGGCTCGCCTGATGCCAAGCCACCCGTGACGGAACCGAGCAATGACAGTGCCTCCAAGGCTTGATCGCTGGCATTTGCCGCAAGCAATTCTGAGAAAATCCGCCGTGCCTCGGCTACCCGCTGGACGGTTGGGCGGCTGCAGAGGAGGCGCAGCAACTCGAGGTGGACGTCGGGTCCGTCATCCGGCCGGACGACTTCTCGCAACTCCTTCTCCGCAAGTTCACTCTCGCCCCGCTGAATGCGCAGTGGAACGACGGCCGCTCGAAACGCCGCCTGGTTCGTGAATTCCGCCGACAAATTCCTATAAAGGTCCAGAGCCAGCGCTTGCGGTGCTTGGGCCACCACGACGCGCAGTCCTTCAAGGCGGTCATCACGGGTGGCACGTGCGTCTGTCATGACCTTGCCGGCAGCCGTCCCACCAAGCGGTCCGCCCAGCTTGGCCAGCGCTTGCGCCCAAATCCGGTATGCATCGAAGTCGTCCTGGCGATGCTCCAAGACGCTACTGGCTTGATCACGAGCTGTGACCCAGTTGCCATTTCGAGCCGCCACCTTTGCCGCCTCAAGGCTCGCATCCGCACGATAGCCACAAGCAATCCGGTACCCGGGAACGGCCAGCACCCCCACCACAATGAGCCCTGCGATGAGGCCGAATATTCTCGGGTCCGGTGCTACATTCCACACCAAGTCATTGAAGAACTTGCGAAGTGCTACAAAATGGAGGCCGCCAATTCTCGCCTCCCGCCCTACACGCCACTCTCGCATGGTGTTGATCACGTATCGAACAAATCTCATAGCAATAACGAAATTGAAAGTGAAAGTAAAAATACCACGCGCGGAACCTGCGACTATTACCGATTCACGTCAAAGAGAAAAATTAAATAGTTGGAAATCGCAACGACTCAGGTAGCCACCCGTGCGGGGACGCTAGGCCACGGCACGCCACGGAAGGTGCCACATGTGCCGTTTTGAGTTCAGCAAAAAAGTAAATTTATTTTTCACGGGGGCTCGTGGAGGCAAAAACCAACCCTGAGATCAAGGGGCATCCATGGGCACGGGTCCCGAGAAGTTGCATTGGAAACCGGCCCAACCCGGTGTAGAGTGCGCGAAATTTATGCTGCGCCATTCCCTCATCCTGATGTCACTTGCCGGTATGGCCGTTGTTGCGGCTGATGAACCGGTGCAGTTCAACCGCGATATCCGCCCGATCCTGATGAAACATTGCAGCTCCTGCCACGGCGGCGTCAAGGAGGCCGGCGGCATTTCCTTCATCTATCGCGATAAGGCACTCGGGCTCGGCAAGTCCGGCGAGTATTCCATCGTGCCGGGCAAACCCGATGAGTCAGCCATGCTTCGCCATCTCAAAAGCCAGGACCCCGACGAGTTGATGCCCAAGCATGGCCCGCCGCTGGCTGCCGCCCAAATCGCCCTGCTTGAGCGTTGGATTGCCCAAGGCGCAGAGTGGCAGGAGCACTGGGCATACCTTGCGCCCAAGGAATCCCCTCCCCCTGCCCTGTCAGATCCCGCTTGGCCCACGACTTCGCTCGACCGCTACGTGCTGGCCCGTCTCGATCAGGAAAAACTCAAACCTGCACCTCAAGCAACCGCCGCCGAATGGTTGCGCCGGGTGTCCTTCGACTTGATCGGACTGCCCCCATCCGTTGATGAGCTAAACTCGTTTGAAACAACCGTTGGAAACGATCCCATCCATGCACGGGAGCAAGTGGTGGATCGTTTGCTGGGTTCGCCGCGGTTTGGTGAGAGGTGGGCGGCAGTGTGGTTAGATCTGGCCCGCTACTCGGACACGTACGGGTTTGAGAAAGACCCAGGTCGCAATATCTGGCCGTACCGTGACTGGGTGATCCGGGCATTCAACCAAGACATGCCCTTTGACCAATTCACCATTGAGCAGCTGGCCGGCGACTTATTGCCCAATGCGAGTGGCAGCCAACGACTGGCGACGGCGTTTCACCGCAACACGCAAAACAACACGGAAGGGGGAACCGACGACGAGGAATTCCGGGTGGCGGCAGTCATCGACCGGGTCAATACCACTTGGACGACATGGCAAGGCACCAGCTTTGGATGCGTGCAATGCCATTCGCATCCCTACGATCCGATCCGTCACGAGGAGTACTACCGCTTTGCCGCCCTTTTCAATAACTCCGAAGACTGCGACCTCGATGACGATTTTCCAACTTGCCGAGTCGCCAACGATGAAGCCAAACGCGAACAAGCCGCCACCCTCGAATCCCAACTCCGCACACTCCGCGCTCAACTCAACCAACCCGGCCAGACACTCGCCGCCGCCACCGCCGACTGGCAGCCATTCACCCCTGATGCATTCGCGCCGAGCCACGGATCCCTAACGGTGGCTGCTGACGGCACAATTCGCAGCGAGGGCACACTGCCGGTGGGCTGCAACCACAAATTTTCCGGGTCGGCCAAGTCGTTCACGGCACTTCGCTTGCGCCTGTTGCCGACGAGCGACGATCCGAAAAAATGGCCCGAACGGGGAGCCGTGGCCTCGTCGTTCCAGCTTCGGCTCACGGATGCTGCGGGGGCGGCTACGGTGGTAGCGTTCAAGGAAGTTTTCGCCGATTATCTGGCCGGTCCATTTGATCCGATGACGGCCATCCGTGGGGGTGGCGGCGTCGGAGATTTTCCAAAACTCAACGGCCCACGCTGGTTTGTTTTCGTCCCCGAGCAACCCGTGACGGCCGCCGCCGGCACCCGCTTGGAAGTATCCATCAAACAGGACGCAGCCACCACCGGCAACCAAGCCACCCCACTGCGCCGTTTTGCAATCGATCTAACGAGCACCGCGGCCTGGTCCGCGCTGGTGAGTGATCCGCAGCGCATCGCGGCCTGGCAATCTCACCAATCACTCAAACAACAACTGGATGCCATCCCCGCCACCTTGGTGCCCGAGATGGTGGAACGACCGGCCGCCGGACAGCGGGAAACCCGGGTGTTTGCCCGCGGCAACCGGATGATCAAAGAGCGCAGCGTCAGCCCCGGCCTGCCCGCCGTGCTGGCACCCGATGCCGCCGCGGCGGGTATGTCCCGCCTTGAGATGGCGCGCTGGTTGGTGGGGGAACGCAACCCCCTAACCGCAAGGGTGCTAGCCAACCGCTTGTGGGGCGAAATGTTTGGCATCGGCATTGTCGAAACCGTCGAGGACTTCGGCACGGCCGGTTCGCCGCCGAGCCATCCTGATTTGCTAGATCACCTGGCACTGCGTTTGCGCGATGGCCACCACTGGTCGGTCAAGGCGTTCCTCAAGGACATTGCGCTGTCGGCGACCTATCGACAATCGAATCGCCTTACCCCGGACCTCGCTGCACGCGACCCTCACAACCGCCTGCTGGCCCGTGGCCCACGCAACCGGCTCACCGCCGAGATGTTGCGCGATCAGGCACTGGCTGTCGGCGGGTTGTTGTCGTCAAAAATGTTTGGGCCGCCGGTATTTCCGCCACAGCCGGCGGGAGTCTGGAATTCGGTTTACAGCGGGGCTGCTTGGAATGAATCCGCTGGCGAGGACCGCCTGCGCCGCGGCCTCTACACCTACTCGAAGCGCACCAGTGGCTATCCGGCATTTCTCACCTTCGACGCCCCCAGTCACGACCTGTGCTGTGCCCGCCGCCTGGCCACCAACACCCCACTGCAAGCCCTGATCACCCTCAACGATCCAGCTCACATCGAGGCGGCTCAAGGCCTCGCCAAACGCATGACCGAGCACGCCCCGGGTTTGCGCGAACAACTGGCGTTCGGAGTATTGTTAGCCACGCAACAAGCTGCCTCCCCCGCCATGCTGGATAAACTAACGGGCCTCCACACTGCTGCCACCACGGACTATCAGAACACCCAGGCACAGTCCGCCAAACTCGCCGCCACCCCGGAAGCCGCCGCCCTAGTACTCGTCGCCAACACCTTGCTAAATCTCGACTCCGCCCTGACCAAGTAACACCGCCAAACCCTAGCAAAAATGTCCTACCAGAACCATCTCCGCCACGCGCAACTTGCGCACCAGACGCGGCGGCACTTCCTCTCAACCTGCACCAGCGGGCTCGGTGCGCTGTGGCTGGCCACCACCACCGGTCGTGCTTGGGGTGGGCTGTCGCGGGATCCGGCCAAGCCCTTGGCCCCGTTATTGCCGCAATTTCCAGCCACGGCCAAGCGCGTGATCTATCTGCACATGGCCGGTTCGCCGTCGCAACATGAGTTATTTGATTACAAGCCGGATTTGGCCAAACTCAATGGCAAGGAATGCCCCAAGGAATTCCTCGAGGGCAAGCAGTTTGCCTTCATCCAAGGTGTGCCAAAAATGTTAGGCCCGCAATTCCCCTTCAAACAATACGGCCAGTCCGGCGCTTGGCTCTCCGACCGCTTGCCACATTTTTCCTCAGTCGTCGATGACGTGTGCTTCATCAAATCGATGCATACCGACCAATTCAACCACGGCCCGGCCCAGCTATTGGTTCACACCGGCAACCAAAACGTCGGGGCTCCTTCCATCGGGGCTTGGGCCACCTACGGACTGGGGTCGGAAAACCAGAACCTGCCAGGGTTTATCGTCCTAACATCCGGCGGCAAAAATCCCGATGCCGGCAAATCCGTTTGGGGTGCCGGCTATCTGCCCTCGGTCTATCAAGGCGTGCAGTGCCGGTCGGAGGGCGAGCCCGTCCTCTATCTGGGAGACCCTCCGGGCATTCCACGGCCGATTCGCCGCCGCGCGCTCGACACCCTGGAGCAGCTCAACCACCAACTCGCCGAGGACGTCGGAGACCCCGAGACGCTCACCCGCATTGCCCAATACGAGATGGCCTATCGGATGCAGACAGATGCCAGCGAGGCCTTCGATCTGCGGCAGGAATCCGCCGCCATGCACCAGTTCTACGGCACCCAGCCGGGCCGCGAGTCCTTTGCTAACAACTGCCTGCTGGCCCGCCGTCTTGCCGAGCGCGGTGTGCGCTACATCCAACTCTTCCACTGGGGCTGGGATTCTCATGGCGACTGCCAGGGCAATGCCCTCAACGGCGGTTTCACCGATCGCTGCAAGGAGGTGGATCAACCGATGACCGCGCTGCTCAAGGACCTCAAGCAACGCGGGTTGCTCGACGACACACTCGTGGTTTGGGGTGGCGAGTTCGGTCGGACACCGATGTTAGAAAATCGCGGCGGCAACGACAATCCATTTGTTGGACGCGACCACAATCCGGGGGCCTTCACCCTCTGGCTGGCCGGTGGTGGCGTCAAACCCGGCATCACCCACGGCGCGACCGATCCGATCGGCTACCAGTCGATCATCGACAAAGTATCGCTACACGACCTGCACGCGACGATGCTTCACCTCATGGGATTTGATCACCAAAAGCTCACGTTCCAGACCCAAGGAGCCCCCCAGCGTCTATCTAACATAACCAAGCCATCCACGCGGGTGGTCCGGCAAATTGTGGCATGAGCGATAGGCATCCCGCTCCTACATCCCAGGCGACGCCACCAAGTGAGCGCCTTGGGCAGGCCGTGACGCAAAGATTTGCGGCGTGATGCCGGTGGCCTTGGCGTATTCCGTCGCCAGCGTGATGGCGATGTCAGCGGCCTTGCGGGATTCGCACAGCGTCACCGTCGAACCGCCGAAGCCACCACCGGTCATCCGCGCGCCGATCACGCCGCCGGCGCGGCCCATTTTGCGGGCAATTTCCACCATGATGTCCAACTCGGTGCAGGAGACCTCAAAGTCATCACGCAGCGAATCATGACTGGCTGCCATCAACGGCCCAAGCGCTTCAAAATCGTTGCGCGCCAAAGCACTGGCAGCCGCAATGGTGCGGGCAATCTCGCCCACGACGTGGCGCGAGCGGCGGTTGACAGGGTCGCCCAGTTGCGTCCAAGCGGCGCTCACATCGGCCTCACTGACGTCGCGCCACGAGGATTTGCCGAGGATGGCGAGGCCGTCTTCGGTGTGCTTGCGGCGGGCCGCATACCCCCCGTCAGATAACTCGTGATGCACCATGGTGTTAGCTATCAGCACCGTGAGATCCGGATTTTCAAACGGCACCAACTCGGGCTCGCCAGATTGGCAATCGATGAGAATGAGCCGGTTGGGTTTGCCGAATGCCGACGCAAATTGGTCCATGATGCCGCAAGGCACCAATGCAAAATCATGCTCCGCTTTCTGGCAAAGCAACGCCTTTTCCCGCGTGTCGAGCACCGTGTCGAGCAGTCCTTCCAGAAACGTCGCCATTGCGCATTCCAGCGCTGCAGACGACGACAAGCCAGCCCCTCCGGGAATCGATGACACGATAAACGCGTCAAACCCCGGAATATGGTGGCCGCGATCTTGGAAGCCACGGATGACCCCGCGCAGGTAGTTGCTCCACTTGGGCGTGCCGATTTGTTGCGGTTCGGTCACGTCGAACTCGGCCACTTCAGGAAAACTGTGGTCGCAAATGCGGGCTTGCGTGCTCCCATTGGCGCAACCAGCGATCACGATGTAGCGGTCAATGGCAAATGGCATCACGAAGCCATCGCAGTAATCGATGTGCTCGCCGATGAGATTGACCCGTCCGGGCGCTGCCGCCGTGACCGTGGCGGTCGCTTGAAGGCGCTGGCGCAGCCCGACGGTGGCATCAGACACGAGGTCGCTGAGATTGGGATTGATTTGGAGCATGGCGGTGCCCAACGCTTGACGGAAAATCCGCCGGAAGTAAAGCGGGAAGTCAGGCTAGACGAGAGTGCTCTGTTGCTGGCGCGGCGGCGGCTTTGGTGGCCGCAAGACACTCGGCCACGAAATGATTGCATGCCTCGCGGCACAGCAACGGGATGGCCTCGCCTGCGGCTGCCCCGGTTGGCATTCCGCTGCAGTGGCTCGCCGCACTGGGCAGCAGCGGCGTGTTCGCATCCAATTGCCAGATCAATTTCCGGGCACAGGGCACGGTGCCACTGCACGTCTGGCCCACCAACTGTTGCAGCGCCTCATCACTCAAACCCCGGACGCGCTGGTACATGCCGCTTTGCCGCTTCAACTTGTCGCGCAAGTGCTCAACCTCCAAGGTGCCGTCCTGTTCCGCCAGCCACAACCCCACACACGCCGGATAAAATTGGTCCAACGCCAGCCGTAAGTCCTCCACTGAGCCCAGCAGCATCACCCAGCCCCGGCGCAAATTCCCTTGCGCCTTGAGAAACCGATAGCTGCCGTCCGCCGCCTCCGACGCAATATCCCGCGCCCCAGCAGGCCCATCGTAAATCGTCAGATCATCATCTCCTGAACCATCAAGCCGACCCACATCGGCCGCATGGCACAGTTTGAAACGACCGTTTGAATCAAACGGTCGAATCTCAATTTCACCGATTTGATGGACGCCGGAAGCGATGGCTGAGCGGAGTGTTTCGGAACTTTTCACCGTTTTCACAGATTTGGTAAAAATCGACATAAGTAATTTATTTTGAATGACTATGAGTGATATCGAAGTCGTGGACCAAGTCGAGAATGACCTCGGCGATGAGGGGTTCGGTGCCGATGGCGGATGAATAGAAGAGCGACTTACCGCGGAGGTCGTGAGGGTTGTGGCGGAAGACTTCGCGTTGGCTAGCGGCGGGGCCGATCTCGGCTTCAATGCCTAGCAGGACCGGGATGTCTTGGTACGAGTGCAGACCGTCGGAGATGAAAAACGGGACGACGACCACGTTAGGAGTTGAGGCGAGTTTGTCCCAATCGGCAATAAAGGGTGTCTCTTCCATGAAGGCATCCAGCACGGCTGCGTAACCCGCACCAGAGGCGGCAATCAGAGCGACCTGATCGCGGATCGCCTTGGTTGAGTTGGCGTTGAAGCCCGTGCCGTGGCCGGTGATGATGAGAGTGGTGGCGGCTGGATCAGCGTGCGGAGCGACCTCTCTGGCGCGGCGCAAGATCAGGCTGGTCATCGACGGATGGACGCCGACGGGCAGGCAATAGTGGAAGGTTTTTCCGCGCAGGACGGTGGTGGGGCCGCTGAGTTGGAGTTCGCGAGGGATGACGTCCTGGGTGAAGTAGCCCTCGCTGATGAAGTCCGGGACGACGTAGATTTCATCGGAGTCGAACAAATAGAACGCCTCCCGCATTGACGGTTCCTCTTTCCAAAAACAACAGTGCACCTCAGCAAAGAGGCCACGACGGCGAATCTCCTCGGCATGCTCGAAATACGGCGTCGAGGAATCCGGGTTTTGGGTCGAACCGTGACCGACGATAAGCAAGGCGGAGTTGGGCTTGGGCGCAATGGACATGACAGGAGGCGTGGTGTGGCAGTGGGGTCGCTGGGCGGAAACCGACGGGAATGTGGCTGGAATCCGCCGGAAAGCAAGACCATGCCTCCGGAGGGCAAAATCGCTTTTGCATGTGTCCATGGTTTGAACATCTTTGCCGTGCGCCCAGAGGCCAGATTAATCCTGAATACCGCGGAATAATTCGTCACAACCTGTTGAAGGGTAATGATTTACAAATCAGAAAGCGAGCATCGATTCCGCCCTTCCTCGGGCTATCCAATGGCACCAGTCAGACCACCTCAAAGCCCTCCGGTTGAAACACCCGGAGTCGTGGCGCGTAAGAATGCGGCACGCACCCAAATGTGCGAATCGCCATCCCCCCACCCTGCCATGACCTCTCATCAAATCGTTGGAAAAATCCCCCTAGGCCTGGCCGCCGTCTGGCTGGCCGCTGGCACACTTGCCGCCGCTGCGCCACCGCCACCCGCTTTCATCCCTTGGCCCAAGGCGCTTGAAATGCAAGAAGGCAGCATGACGCTAAC
>JBAXCM010000164.1:0-8874 GCA_037141475.1 Verrucomicrobiota bacterium
CAGGGCAGAGGGGTTCCGCCTAGCCTCGTGAGTCGAAACTCCCCACTGTTGAGTAAATGAGCCAGCCAGTTGAATTCCCTAACTGTCGGCTGTGGGCTGTAAATCTAACAAATGCGAAATGCGAGGACTGACCCCATCGGCGACCCCATTGGCCGACGGGGTCAGTCCTCGCATTTCGCGGAATTGAGCTTGCTCGATCTCCTGGCACTGTTGAGGTTGAACCCTGAGTTCTGATTGTTCACTTGGCGGTTTTTGTTAGTAATTCCGCGCTTGGACCCGAGATGGAAGCCGTCAAGGCAACCCGAGGGATTTTGTCTGACAATATCGTATTTGATAAATTGAAATCACTCTGCTTTCACAGCCTGCTTGAGGGTCACGGGGCCGAACAGGCCGGAGGGCTGGAGGTCATCATAACTGTTATTGATGAGGTTGGCGACGCGCACATGGAATTCGTTGTTGCCGGAGCGCAGGGCAGGGCCGACATCAAAGATATATGGGCCCCAGAGTCGTGAGCCGACTGACTTGCCATTGACCCAAACCTCCGCTGCATGGCAGACCTTGCCCAAATCGAGCACCATTGATGGGTCCACTTTATCCACGGTGATGGATTGGGTGTAATCCATCAGGCCGGAGAATTTAGCACCGGCCCAGCTCTGCCAATCCTCGAGCGGCTTTTCAACCCCTGCGGCAAATTCGGCAGGAGGAGATGTAGGAAACTCCATCTCCGGCTGGATCGTCGCGTCAAAGGAAACCTTCCACGGCGTTGAAATTGTTAGGATATTTGTCATCTTCGGCGGTATGGGCAAGTCCTGCGGCGGCAGCGCGGGATCCAGCACCAGCCAATACCCTTCCAGCGGCTTGAAACTCAGATCGACCTGTCCGCACGGATACGACTGGGCTGGCCGGATTGCGCCGGTCTCACAATCCCAGATGGCCGCCGCATATTCCCTGCGGAATCCGATATGACACCGCTGCGGCAGTTCAGTGTTGTTAGCCAGCCAGAAAAACTCCTTGCCGTCGATCCTCCGGTGTTGTTGGAGCAGCGGGAACTCTTCGCCTGGAGCAAACCAGAACGGGCTTTCCAACCCCGCGTGCCTCTCTTCTTCGGACTCGAGATCAGGCTTCAAGCCCAATCCTTCAGTTAGAAAGACGAATTGCGGTGCTGCCTTAAGAGCTGCCATGAGTTCGATCATCTTGGGATCATTCATGCCGTTTTCTGCAGAGGCTTTTGGCAAGTCACCCAGCGCGAAGACATAGCCGCCAGCCTTGGCGAAATCCACCATCTTGCGGGCGGTATCGAGCGTGAGTATATCCAGTGACGGCAACACCAGCGTGCGGAATGAAAACTCCCCGCGGACCAATCTGGCCTCCTCGGTTCTCTTGCTTGCGTAGGCAGGCTTGGCAGTCTTGACCTCCATTTGCTTCATGTAGAAACGGTCGCCAATTAGAAATTCGACCCTTGCGTCAGTCAGGTCGTTGATGGCGGTGGCATAGATTTTGTCAAGTTGATGGATGCGACTGCCGTCGTTGCGGCCCTCGAGGATGTCCCAGATTTTGTCATCGAGCATGGTGGCGTCGGTGCTGATCCAAGCGGATTCGAGCGGGTTAAAGAGGAGCACGTCTGGAGCGGCGCAGCCCATGGAGTTGATATAACAGGCCCGGCGGGCAAAATCCGTCCACAGATGCATATAAGGGAACATTGGGTTTTCGGCATACCAATCCGGCGGCCATGGATTGCCGGTGAGCTTGCGGGTGGTGAATACGCCATGGGGGATGATATGACTGATGCCCCAGGCCGTGACGGAGTTGATGGCTTGTTTGAGGAAGACCGGGTTGAAGGTGCTCCAGGGTTTGTCGTGACCCGCGCCATTGCCCGCCATGCCAAAGGCCCCAGCCCCCATCAACTCGGTGGTGGCACGCGTGTTGTGGAACTCCGCCACCGACACAACCTCCTTGAAATCATGCACCTGCAACGCCTTGCGCCCCAGGCAATCCTGGCCGGGCATAGTCAGCGCCCGCAGCAGTTTCATGTGGTCGCCAACAGCGCTGACTTGCAACGGAATATTTTCCTCCCAGGTGTGGGCGGTGGTGTACATGCCGTGTTGCTCATGCCAGTCGGTGACAGCCTGGAAGTTGCCGGTGTACAAATCAGACACCAAATCGAACCACTGCCAGCGGGCCTTGGCATAATGGCCCTCGACGTCCTTGTTGAGCATCAGGGGCAGCACCAGGCGTATGTCCTGGCCGTTGCGCTCCTTGAAATGCTTATCTAACGAATCCGACCATGCGAGTTTGCGGCCGTAATCGCCTTCATGATCGCGGAACACACCGGGAATGGATTTACCTAACTTATCACCCATGCGTTTGGCGTAAGGTTCCAGGGCGATGTCGATGAATGCCTTGGCGAGGCGTTCATCGATGGCATTGACGGCGCCGCCGTCCACGCCAGTTTGGAAATACTTGCTGAAGGTATAGACGCGCCAAGAGCCGTTAGCCGGGGCTTTCCACACAAACGCATCGCCGCTGCCTATCAACTGCAAGGATTTGCTGCGGATCGCCGCGGTGATTTCAGTGCCGGGTTGATCAACTTGGGCGGCCACTGCGAAATACGACTCTGGCACCTTCACGTCGCTGCCGCCGGCCGCATCGATGATTTGCCACTTGAGGGATTCCGCCTTGAGTTCGGGATGTTGTTTGACGACGCGGCCGTGCGCTTGGAAGCTGGGCCACCAGTATTCGTCGCAGTACCCGAGATAGCTTTCTTGCTGCTCTGCCACCTTGAGCGCGGCACCAAACGACTCAAACCACTTGTCACCCAACCATTCATCGGCGGGCAGGTCGGGCGTGCCGACCATCGAATTGCGGGCATGTGCATATCCTGGGTTGAACCCTTGGGAACGGAGAACCCGCGACATTTCCGCCATTTTTGCCGGGGCTAACGGCTCATCCCAGAACCAGAACGTGAACGGCGCATAGATCATGTCCGGATTGGCAAATCCCTCGCGCAGCTCCGGATAGGCAACCACCTTCCGCTGGCCCCAGTTGGCAGGTTTCGGGAGAGGGGCGGCGGGGATGGCCGCCGCCATGGCCAGAGCCAGAGAGGCGAATATCAGATTCAATTTCATCTGTGGTAAAAAATGCCGGAGGGCAGGTGCCGCGAGGCTTACTTCCGCTGCAGCAGGCTTGCGCCCGTCATCTCCTTGGGCTTGGCCACACCGAGCATATCTAGCAACGTCGGCGCGACGTCCGCCAAAATACCATCGTTGACGTGGTAGCCCTCGGCGTCATCAGCGACGTACACGACGTGGACGAGATTGGTGGTGTGAGCGGTGTTAGGCGAACCATCCGGATTGCGCATGTATTCACAGTTGCCGTGGTCGGCTGTGACCAGCAATTTTCCGCCGAGACGCAGGGTTTCCTCGACGACGGCCTTGACGTCGGCATCGATGGTTTCCACCGCCTTAATGGCCGCTGAAACAACGCCGGTGTGGCCAACCATGTCCGGATTGGCGAAATTAAGGATGACCAAATCGTAGTCCTTGAGTTTGGCGACGACAGTGGTAGTAACCTCCTGCGCGCTCATTTCCGGCTTGAAATCGTACGTGGGCACATCCTTGGGAGAGGGAATGATGACACGGTCCTCACCCTTGTTAGGTTTTTCAATACCGCCATTGAAAAAATAGGTGACGTGGGGATACTTCTCAGTTTCGGCGATGCGCATCTGAGTGAGACCTGCGGCAGCAACGGTTTCGCCGAGGCCCATGCTGAGGGTTTGCGGAGCAAAAATCACCTGGCACCGATACGTCTTGTCGTACTCGGTAAGCGTGACGTAGTGGACCTGCGGCCAAACACCCCGGTCGAAGCCGGCAAAATCCGCCAGCAAAAAGGCGTCCGACAATTCACGGGCGCGGTCTGAGCGGAAGTTGAAACAGAGGACCACGTCACCATCGCGAACCCGTTGTCGGTTCGGCTCGGCAAACACCATCGGCGGCATGAATTCGTCCGTCTTGTTATCAAGCCGATAGCAATCCGCCACCGCCTCGCTGGCCAACACGTCGCGCTTTTCGCCCTTGCCCAGCACGATGGCATCCCAGGCGAGCTTGACGCGGTCCCAGCGCTTGTCGCGGTCCATCGCGTAGTAACGGCCGATGACCGTGGCGATGCAAGCGCCGCACTTGGCGGCCTCGTCCTCGACTTTGGCGAGGTAGCCTTCGCCGCCGGTTGGGGAAGTATCGCGGCCATCGGTGAGGGCGTGGATGAAGATATCGCGCACGCCGGCCTGTTTGGCGAGCTTGACTATGGCGATGAGTTGGTCCTGATGACTGTGGACACCACCATCCGATACCAAGCCAATGAGGTGAAGTCGGCTGGTTTTAGCCTTCTCGAGGGCCTCTGCGAAAACCGGGTTGGTGGCTAACGAACCATCCTCGATGGCCTTGTTGATGCGGGTGAGATCTTGATAAACGATACGCCCGGCACCGAGATTGAGGTGGCCGACTTCCGAATTGCCCATTTGGCCGTCCGGCAGGCCGACGTCCAAGCCGGAGGCGCTGAGAAAGCCTTTGGGGTACTTTTCCAACATCACATCATGAAACGGAGTGTGGGCTAACAAAACGGCATTGCCGTCTTTCTTAGCCGTTTTTTTTCCGCCGGGGTTTACCCCCCAGCCGTCGCGAATGATAAGCACCACTGGTTTCTTTGCCATAACGGACAGCCGTGTACCCCCCCCCGCGGCCCTCGGCAAGCGTAGAAACATCCGAAAGAAGGAAAATCAACAGATTTTCCGGCTCAATGAAAACTGGCGCTGCCAGCGGGTTGACAATTGCCGCGTGGCGGTTCATACCGCGTGCATGTCGTCTGCACTGCCGCCAAAACCCCGCATTATCGGACCCAAAGTCCGCATTTGCATTGTCGCGTCCAAGTACAACGAGCAGTACACCGACGCGATGGTGGAAAACACCATCTCGGAAATCAACGAACTGGTGCCTCAGGCTCGCATCGATTTGATCCGCGTGCCGGGAGCCTTCGAGATTCCGGTGGCTGTGGCATCCGTGATGGAGCGGGATACACCGGCCTGCATTATCGCGCTAGGCCTGATCATCCGGGGATCGACGCTCCACGGGGATCTAGTCGTCCGTGCGGTGACCGACGCGCTGATGCAGATTGCGCTGGATTGGAAACGGCCTGTGATTCATGAGGTTCTTATCGTGGATGATGAAAAACAAGCCTACGCCCGCTGCATCGGGGCCAATCTCAACCGAGGCAAAGAGGCCGCCCGCGCCGCCGCCACCATGATCGATATTTTCCAGGAACTGGATCGCTCGATGCCTCGCAACTCCACACGCCCCAGCTCAAGGAATGGCTAGCCGACGCCAAATCCGCGAGGCGGTCGTCCAGTTTCTTTACTGTGCGGATTTGGAAGGCGGCGCCGATCCCACTGCGCTGCGTGAGCCATTTTGGGAATTTGTGACGGAAGCCGACCGCCGCAGCCTGCATCTGGCAACCTTTCGCACAATTCACCATCTGGCCCACGGCCGCGACGGCCGCTTATCAGAATTTCACGCCCGTCTGCCAGCCGCTGCGGCGCACCTCGCCGCACACCCACAGGCAGAAGCCTTGGGCCGCGAGTTGGCACATACTGCCGAGCTGGAAGCCTCTTGGAGCGGGACATTCATGCTGTTAGATCGACTGCCTCGCGATGATGACCACGCGGCGGTGGCGGACACTTTTGGAGCGGCGCTTGACAGGCTGTTTCTGATCGATCGGGAATTGGCGGCGAGTCGGCAGCGATTCTTCGAAGGCGTCGAGGATTTTCCTGCTCTGCGCGGTCCGCTCGAGGCCGTGGCCGCCAGCCTGCGCCGCTTGCAACGCATCTCGGATCGACTCCGCATGGTCGAGGACCCCGCCAAATTTCCCGAACAAGAGGATCTGGCCAAACTCCGCGAATCCGCCGCTTCCCTCCGCTCGCTGCGCCTGCAAGCCGATGCCCTCGTCGATGCCCTGCTCTCCCACAAACCGGCCATCGATGCCATACTCGCCGCCGTAGTCGAAAATTTCGCGCCGGAGCGCATCGATCCTGTGGACCGGGCGGTTCTTCGCTTGGGCACCTATGAATTGCTGCACACGGCGACACCAGCGAAGGTGGTGATTAACGAGGCCATTGAGTTGGCGCGCTGCTTTGGGACCACAGACTCGCATCGCTTTGTCAACGGCGTGCTCGACCGCATAGCCAAGCAGACAGCGCAGTAGCAGGCTGAAAGAAGCGTCGCGGCAGCAACGTTGCGGAGATGGCTCATCCATCCCAGCCCACCCCATGATGAAAATTCACGCCCCCATCCATCGGTCTCTCCAGACGCCACTCCACCTGCTTATCGCATCCCTTCTCAGCTCCCTGCCTGCCACCGCAGATGTGCGCCTACCCAAAATTTTCACTGACAACATGATGTTGCAGCGCAACCAACCAGTGCGGGTCTGGGGATGGGCGGAGGCCGGGGAAGCCGTGAACGTGACCCTGGCCGGCAAGAGCGCATCTACCAAAGCAGATGCCAAAGGCGACTGGAAGGTCGAAATGCCAGCCCTCAAAACAGGCGAAAACTTGGAACTAACCGTGAAGGGCAACAACCGTCTGAACCTGAAAAATATTCTGGTCGGCGACCTCTGGATTTGTTCGGGCCAATCTAACATGGAAATGTCGCTCGGCCAGTGCCTCGGCGCCGCAGACGACATCAAGGCCGCCAACCTGCCCGCCATTCGCTCCATCAAAATCGACAGCGTTCAGGTGGCCAAGCCACTCGCCGACGCACCGGTGGCCAGCCCATGGCAGGTGTGCTCGCCAGCCACCGCCGGAAGCATCACCGCAGTGGGATTCTATTTTGCCCGGGAAATCCAACAGAAAACCAAGGTCCCTATCGGAATCATCGACAGCAATTGGGGCGGCACCCGCATCGAGCCGTGGATCGCACCTGAGAATCCCGAGACTGAGGCCCAGTTGAATGGCGGCCTGAGCGGCATCTACAACGCGATGATTCATCCCTTCCTACAACTGCCCATCAAAGGCGCGCTATGGTACCAAGGCGAGTCTAACGGCGACGAGGGCGATACCTACTTCGACAAGATGAAAACGCTCATCGGTGGGTGGCGCAAGCTATGGAAACAAGGGGATTTCCCATTCTACTTTGTCCAACTCGCCAGCTATCAGGGGGTCTCCGAGGAACCCGCAGGCGGCAACGGATGGGCCAAACTGCGCGAGGCCCAGACCAAGTCACTGACCATCCCTAACACCGGCATGGCTGTCATCCTCGACACCGTCCCCCTCGCTGAAAAAGAAGACATCCATCCGAAAAATAAATTTGATGTCGGCATGCGCCTTGCCCGCTGGGCACTTGTCCGCGATTACGGCCAAAAACTCGAAGCTTCGGGGCCTTTGTTCAAGGCACTCAAAATCGAGGGCGGCAAGGCACGTCTGGCATTTGATCACCTCGGAACCGGTTTGATGGTCGGCAAAAAAGAGGGCCGCAATCCCGCCGTTGAGGACAAACAAGGCAAGCTCAAACGTTTCGCCATCGCCGGCGCCGACAAGCAGTGGTTCTGGGCGGATGCCGTCATCGTCAATAACACGATCACCGTCTCCTCGCCCTCCGTGAAGGAACCCGTGGCCGTGCGATATGCCTATCAAATGAATCCAGACGGCGCCAACCTCTACAACCGCGACGGCCTCCCCGCCTCTCCGTTCCGCACCGACGCTTGGTGAACACGCAGCGCATCAGCCAACCCTGCAGCCATGGATTCAAATGCCACGCGAATTCGCGGGGCTTCACTGCCGGGGTTGACCCTGAAGAGTGTTAGACCATTTTCTGGAATTGCAGGCCACTTCCCCCGTTAATTCAAGGTCGGGGCAGGATGTCTGAATTCTCTGAAGTGCCGGCGCATTAGTAACTATTGTTAGGTTTGGCCATGGTGTCATCCTGAGCATGGGCCAGAAACACCGGGGGGCGTGTGATCGGTCACTTGTTTTTCATTTTAAGAGAGAATGACGGACTCGGGTGACGGGTTAGCTCCTCGTAGATTTTCTTTGGAACCGCCGTGGGTTGCTTGGCCCATGCTGATAACCGGATAGACGAGGATTGCGAAATCCGGTCGGCAGCTGAGGCGCTGGATGGGATCCTTGGCGCTGGGGTCGCCAGCATCAAAGTGGGTGCCGGCTGTGGCGGCAAGGTGGCATCCCGCTGAAAACCCCATGTTGCCGATGCGTGCCGGATCACACCCCCACTCGTGTGCCCTGAAACGCAACATCCGGATGGCGCGTTGCGCGTCTAGCAATGGCACAGTCCTCTCGGTTATCAAGTCACCGATGGGCATGATCCTGTCGAGGTTCACGTCAGGTCTGGCAGTTGTGGTTACAAGCATTGTTGCGAGGATTGCCCAGCAGAGGATGATTGGCTTGATCATGGCGAATTGTTAAACTCTTCCCCTAGAGCAGCGGTTGTTCGGCCCCTGTCCACTGGAAAGCCGAGCGCCGTATGGCACTCCCTCTGTGCTAAACAACTCCCTTTCCTCCGTGATGAAACGCCCATCCGACAGAGGTTCGTCCCCCTTTCGCGACATTTTGCTGGTCCGATCGGACCTATGGATTGTCGCGGCTGGGTGACAGGCCCTCTGTGCTAACAACTGCTACTCCTCCGTGATGAAACGCCCACCCGACAGAGGTTCGTCCCCCTTTCGCGACATTTTGCTGGTCCGATCGGACCTATGGATTGTCGCGGCTGGGTGACAGGCCCTCTGTGCTAACAACTGCTACTCCTCCGTGATGAAACGCCCACCCGACAGAGGTTCGTCCCCCTTTCGCGACATTTTGCTGGTCCGATCGGACCTATG
>JBAXCM010000165.1:0-8860 GCA_037141475.1 Verrucomicrobiota bacterium
CACTGTGATCGAACCAGTAGTTGGTGCCCTCGGTTTCCACCAGATCGGCAACCTTGTGGGCTAACTCCGCCGACAAGATGACACCGCCATTTTCATCGAAAAATACCGGCAACGGCACACCCCATGTCCGCTGGCGCGAGATGCACCAGTCCGGGCGGCTCTCGACCGTGCTATGAATCCGGTTGCGGCCCCAGCCCGGCAACCACTCGACTGCCTCGATTTGCGCCAGCGCCTGACCGCGCAATGTTTCCAACGAGATAAAGAATTGCTCGACGGCGCGGAAAATGACCGGCGTCTTCGAGCGCCAGCAATGTGGATAGGAATGGCGGATCGTCTCTTGGCCTAGCAGATTAGCGCTTTCAGATAAAATCTCGATGATGCGGGCATTGGCCTTGAAGACATGCACGCCAACGAGTTCCGCGATGCCCACTTCGGCGGTGAACTTGCCTTCGTTGTCCACCGGCGAGAGCACGCCGAGGCCGTTGTTCTGGCCGGCCACGTAGTCGTCGGCGCCGTGACCCGGGGCGATGTGAACCGCGCCAGTGCCGGTATCGGTGGTCACAAAGGTGGCGAGGATCACTTTGGAAACCCGGTCGAGAAACGGGTGCCGGGCCTCGAGGCCATCCATCTCGTGGCCTTTGAGCGACGCCAGAGTTTCAGTTAGAACAAAACCGGTTTTAGCGGAGAAATCGGCGACGAGTTCGTTGACGACGATGAGGGATTCGCTGCGGCCGTTGTTTTCAAAGCGACCGACGGTGTAGGTGAATTCCGGATTGAGGGCGATGCCGAGGTTGGCTGGCAACGTCCACGGAGTGGTCGTCCAGATGACCATGCTGGCCTGCCCAGCAAGCGGGCCGGTGACTAGGGGAAACCTCACATAGACGGCAGGACTGTCCTTGTCTTGGTACTCGATTTCGGCCTCGGCGAGGGCGGTTTGGGCACCATAAGACCACTGGACGGGCTTTTTTGATTGATAGATCGCGCCGTTTTCCACGAGTTTGGCGAAGACCCGCAGGATGCTTGCCTCGTAGCCGGGATTCATGGTTAGATAAGGATTTTCCCAATCGCCGAAGACCCCGAGTCGGCGGAATGACGCACGCTGGATGGCAATGAACTTCTGCGCAAACTCACTGCAGCGGCGCCGGATCTCGCCGGGTTCCAGCCCCGCGGTTTCCCTCACCACCTTGAACTCGATGGGCAGCCCGTGGCAGTCCCAGCCGGGGATGAACGGCGCGGTGAACCCCGCCATCGTCTTGGATTTAACCACCAAATCCTTGAGCACCTTGTTCAACGCCGTACCCATGTGCACGTCGCCATTGGCAAACGGCGGACCATCATGCAAAATGAATTCTGGAGCCTTCTCAGCGCGCCGCCGGGCCATGATATTTTCGTACAAGCCCGCGTTTTCCCAGCGCGCAAGGCGTTTCGGTTCGTTTTCCACCAGATCCCCCCGCATCGGAAAGTTCGTCTGTGGAAGGGTCAGGGTGTCTTTGTAATTCGGGGCGGCGCTCATGACGGGGGGCGGACGCTAGCAAGCTCAAGCGGCCCGGTCAACCACCGGAAACAGCAGATGTCCCCGCCGCCTCACCGGTATTCCACCACCTGCGTGCGCTCAAAGCGACTCTTGGGCACCGACGCATACTTGTCGTCGGCGCTGCGATACCCCAGTGCGCAGGCCACCACCGTGCGGTAGCCGCTGTCGGCCAAGCCCAATATTTGGTCATAGGCCGGTGGCGAAATCCCCTCCATCGGGCAGGCATCCACCGCGAGCAGAGCGGCGCTGGTCATCAGTTGGCCCAGCGCGATGTACGTCTGGCGGCTGGCCCAGGCAAATTTCTGACCGTCATCCATGGCCGCGAGAAAACCGGTCATGCGGCCCCGGTAGTCGGCCAAGCTGGTCTCGGGAACACCGCGCACCTTGGCGATGTGGGCGATCCAAGCGTCCACCTGAGCAGCCGCGACCGCTTCACGGGCGGCGAGCACGACAAAATGGGATGCCTCGGTGACCTGAAGCTGGTTCCACGAAGCGGGCTGCAGTTCTGCGCGGAGAGCTGGGTCTTGCACGACGATAAATTTCCAGGGTTGGATGCCAAACGACGACGGAGTGAGCACCAGCGCATCGAGCAAGGCATCGAACACGTCTTGCGGAATCTTCTTCTCGGCATCAAAACTCTTGGTTGCGTAACGCCACCGCAGGGCGGCCATCAGGGCGGGGATTTCAATGGAATGCATCGCCGGGAACGCTAGTGGCTTTTCCTATAACCGCAAGCCGGAATCGCGGTAGCGACCCACGCCAGGGTCAAAATTGTTGGGTCGCTTGATCGTGGCACAAGCCATCTCTTCAACCCGCTCGGGAATCGGCCCATGCCATGCCAGCACCGTTTCAAAACTCACGCATGACGGCCCATAAATTGCCCTGGCCAGGTGAGCGGATTCACCGAGCGATCCCTCAGATATTGGCCGCGGCGCAAGGAGATCAGCTCGCCGGGCGCCAGCATCCGCGAGATTTACATCCGCAGATTGCCGTGCACCCTCAGCGCATCCTTGAGCTGCCCATGAGAAAGCAGCGGGAGGGAGGAGTGAAAAGCGCTCGACTCAAAAAGCCCGGGGTTGCACATGACGGGGCAGTGTGACAGGCTCATCCTCATGCCTTCTCTGCAAGGAAAAACATTGTTGGTGACCGGTGCCTCCAGTGGCATCGGCCGCGCCTTGTGTGAACTGCTCGTCTCCCGCGAAGCCAATGTGCTGGGCGTCACCCGACGGCCGGGCGCATTGTCTCAGGACGTGTCCCCGATCGTCGCCGATCTGACGCAGCGCGAGGAGGTTATGGGTATTTTTCACGGGCTGGGAAAAATTGACGCCATGGTGAATTGTGCCGGGGTGGCCTATCTATCGCGGATCAGCGACGGAAATCCGGCCGATTGGGAGGAAATGTGGCGGGTCAACGTGATGGCCCTCGCCCTTTGCTGCCAACTCTCACTGGCACATTTCCCAATCGACGGCGGACGAATCGTCAATGTGAGCTCATTGAGCGGCCACCGGGTGCCGCCGACCGGCGGATTTTACTCGCCGAGCAAATTTGCCGTGCGCGCCCTCACCGATGCCTTGCGCTCAGAACTCAAATCCGCGGGCTCTCCGGTCCAAGTCGCTTGCGTCTCACCCGGTTACGTCGATACCCCACTGCTCGACGACTACTTCCGCGGCCGCGAGGCAATGCTCAGCCAAACGCGGGCCGCCATGAAAATGTTGGATCCGGAAGATGTGGCTTGGGCGATTCTTGGCATCTTGGAGGCACCCGTCCATGTTGAAATCGCGGATATTCTCATCCGCAGCGCCCAACAACGGATGTGAGGCAGTCACTTTGTCAGATTCTGATACCAACCGGGAGGTACCTGACCCGGTGCTTGGCGGGGATTAGCTGCGTCGTGCTGGTATCGTGCATTGACGGCCGGGAGGAATTTTGGCTGGCGGGTGATGGCAGTGGGCGGGCGATCATTCGGTACACGTTGCCGGCGAGTCTGGCGCGAAGTTGCGGAGGCGAGGCGGGTTTGGAAGAGATTTTGGATGAGTTCATCCGACAAACCCCGACGTTGACAAACGCGACGCGCCGGGTCAGCCGCGAAGGCGAACGCACGGCGGTGGAGTTTCAGGCGTCGTTCAAATCCGCGCTTGATCTGATGAATTCGGTGCGTGGCGATTCGGTTTTGGCGTCAGGGAATTTGAAATCCACGGTGCCGCCGTTGATCGGGCATTTTGATTTCCAGCGCAGCGGTCTAGCGGTAGAACTCACACGCACCGTGCAACCGGCCAAGGCTCTGCCTGGGGCATTTTTGATGCCATCCTCGCAATTTAACGGGCGGCGATTGGTGTACATTCTGCACCTGCCAATGGTGGCTGAGGCGTCGAGTGCGACGCGCACGACGGACGGTGGTCGCACGCTCATCTGGGATCAGACGTTGCAGGAAGGGCTGAAAATGCCCTTGGTCATTCACTTCAAGGGCCATGTGCCGTTTCCTTGGCCGCTGGTGGCCGGGATCGCAGCGGCATTGGCGGGACTCGGATGCTTGGGATTCGTGGGTGTGCGAAGGCTGCGAAGATCGGCAAGGCCACCCCACCCGCCAGCCAGTGAGTGAGTGATCCCCGCAGGATTGCCAGCTCGGCTTTCGATCGTTTGGCTAACGCAATACTTCCACATCCACGCAGACTACTACCCTCTGCCGTTCCCACCATCGACGCCACTGGATGATGCTTAGGGCTCAGCGGCGGCGGGTCGTTCAGGGCGCTTTGACGTCGTAGCAGAGGAGGATATTTTGATCGCGGATGTAGAGACGGCCGCCTGTGATGACCGGGTGAGGCCAGCTATTTTTTTTGCTACGTTCGGGTTGGTCGAACCTGCCGTGTTCGCGATAGCCATCGGGAGTGGCTTCGATCAGGGCAATGGTTCCTTCCTCGGACTCGAACCGGCAATACAGCCGTCCGTCGGCATAAGCGATGGCGCCCTTGCCGAGCTTGGATTTCTCCTGCCACACCTCTTCGCCGGATTTGAGGTTTTGGCATGTCCAGCCGCTGGCGTCGGAATGGCCATAGAGATGATCTCCGACGAGAACGACGCCGCCGTGATGGTTTTTCATGACCTTGTTGGCGTAAACCTCCTCGGCGCTAAACTTGGACCCGTCGCTGGTCACTTTGAATCCATTGCAGCCAACCCCATAACCGGAGGTCACATAGACCATGTCCCCGGCTACGATCGGCGTCGTAATAACGGCGGTGCGGCCTGCACGCGGGGCTTTCCACAGCACCGCGCCTGACTCTGGAACCACGCCAAAGACGTTGGCATCAGTGAGTTGAACGTATTGCCGGGCACCCGCGATGGTTGTAAGCAAAATCGAAGAATAAGCCGCGTTATCGGTGATGTCGGTGGTCTGCCAGAGTTTCTCACCGGTGAGTTTATTGAGGGCTAACATGGTTCCCTTGCTTCCGCCAGGCGTGCAAACCAGCCGATTTCCATCGACCAATGGCGACTCTGAGAATCCCCAGCCAGACATCATTTTCCCGCCGAAATCATCGACAAGTTCCTTGTGCCAAAGCACCTTGCCGGATTTGCGGTCGAGGGCCACCAGATTGCCGCCAGCTCCCAGCGTGTAGAGCCGCTCTCCATCCACCGTCGGGGTGCAGCGTGGTCCCTCGGGATATCCCATCTTGCGGTTGGCAGCTGCCGTGGGAGTGCTCCAAACTTCCTTGCCGGTCTTGGCATCGAGAGCCCACACGACTTCTTCCTCGTTGCGATAGCCCATGCCATAAATACTGCCATCCGCCACGGACGGGGTGGAATAGCCTCCTCCGAGTTCGCGAGCCGTCCATACCAGCTTCGGCCCCCCCTCCGGCCAACTCTTCAGCAGTCCGGTTTCAGATGACTTGCCATCCCGGTTGATGCCGCGCCACTGTGGCCAATCCTCGGCCCGGGTGGGCGAGCTCATCGTGATGGCAAGGACGCAAATGTGTGCGAGCAGAGCAGGTTTCATATTCATATTCGTGGTTGTGGATGGGATTGTGGTGAAAATTTGGATCGGGGTCAAGACAAGCCGCCAAGGGGAGTTATAGACAATTGCTGAGGCAGCAACCGGCGCAACATCGGTCCCGTCATGGCAGTGGTCAACAGGGCCATGATCACGAGCATGGTGAACATCTCGCGATTGAGTAGTCCCAAGTCTAGCCCGATGTTGATGGCCACCAATGCCATGAGTGCCCGGGTGTTCATCAAGGTTGCGATGCAGGCAGCTTCCCGCCTCCCCTGACCAGTCAGCCTCGCAGCGAGATAGCAACCGCCCAGCTTGCCGGCGACTGCAGCCAGCAACACTAATCCGCATCCCAGCAAAGCCCCTGGAGTGGTGAGCGCGCCAATATCGGTGTTCAACCCAGTCATCGTGAAAAAGATCGGCACCATGGCGACGACAACTAGGTCCGCGAAACGTTCGCGCCAAGCATGAACGAGGTCGCGCTGCCCGTGCACCGCAACCCCGAGCAGGAACGCCCCAAGAACCGCAAACACACCTAACCAATTGCTAAGAATACAACTGCCCATCATCACGATCAGCAGCAGCGTGAGGAATGAGGCGGACATGTGGCCGGATGGGTAGCGCACCAAACTCTTGCGCCATGCACGGCACAGCAAGGGTCCGATAAGCTTTTGCTGCACGAAAAACAAGACCAGCACGCTGAGGACTTGTCGGGCCAATCCCCAGCCGTCGAATCCTGAAGTGACCAGTGCGGTGGCCAGTGCGAGGAGCATCCAGCCTATCACGTCATCAATGGCCGCAGCGCTGATGCTCATAACGCCAATAACGGATCGCTCGAGCTTCATTTCCAAGAGCATGCGGCCCATGACCGGCAACGCGGTGATAGACAGCGCGATGCATAGAAAAAGTTGGAAGCCGAACTTTGGCAGGCCGGGTGCGAAGTGCCGATGTAGCCACGGTCCGATGGCAAGGCCGCAGAGGAACGGAAAGGCGATGCCCGCCAGAGAGACGGCGGTGACGGTCTTGGAGCGGGAACGCAGATGTCCGAAATCAAACTCCATCCCAACTTGAAACAGCAACAGAATCAGCCCAAGCTTCCCTAGCAAATGCAAGGATTCATGGGTCTCTTTCGGAAACAGAATCGGCCAACCCGCAGGCCAGATCAAGCCCAGAGCCGAAGGGCCGAGTACGATACCTGCGGTGATTTCCCCAACTGCAAGCGGTTGTCCAAACCTTTTCCCTAACCTGCCAAACAACCACGCCGCTCCTATGATGATCATCCATTGGAGCAGAACGAGTTTGGTGTGGGTTTCGATGGCGGTTGGATTCATGATGGCTCCAAGAAATGGATCAGCCCTTCGGAGGTTAACTATACAGATGGCAGCACCTGCGACGGGCGGTGCCCGAGCAGCGCTTCGAGTCTCCTTGATCGCTAGATTACTATGGCTTGGTGAGAGCCAGAGCGACGAGGTCGCCGATGTTATTTTTGCAATACAGGCGGCCGTTGGCTAGGACGGGCACGACCCAGCAGCGTTTTTCGAGCACCTTGGCGCGGGCCGATTCCTTGAAGGCAACTGGCGAGGCGTCGGCGACGACCAGGTCACCGGTCTCTGACTGGACGATAAGTTTGCCATCAGCCAGCATCAGCGAACCTTTGCCAAGGTCATCCTGCGACCACTTCACGTCGCCGGTGGCGAAGTCCAGACAAGTGAGTTTGCTTTCATCGAACCCATACAAGAACCCTTTCCACAGCACGCAACTGTTGAAATGGTTGCGCATTTTCTTGGTCTGCCAGACGTACTTCAACTCAGTGCCACTGAATTCAAATAGCGCCGCTCCCTTTCCATATCCGCTGGAAACAAAGATCTTGTCTCCGCTGACAATCGGGGTGGATGCATTGATCTCATAGTTGGTCTTCCACTCCTGGCGTGCCAGCGACTTGCCACTATCAGCTTCGCGCAGCACCAGACCGTATCCATCGAAAAGTGCGAGCAAGCGCTTTCCGCCCTGCTCAAACGCCAGCGGCGCGCCGTAACCCGCCCCTTCGTCGCCACTCTTCCAGACAACTTCGCCGCTCGTCTTGTCCAAGGCCACAGTGGCTGCCCCCGGCGCACCGACATCGACGATCACCCGTTTTTCCAGCACCAGTGGCGACCCGGCGTAACCCCAAGTCGGCACCTTGCCGCCAAAATCCTTCACAAGATGTTTCATCCACACGACCTTGCCGCTCGCTGCATCGAGACAATGCAGATGTCCCGCCCGGCTAAGCGTGTACACCCGGTCACCATCCACGGTCGGCGTCGCTCCCGGGCCACCTTCAAACATGTGAGGATCCAACGGACAGGCATACGACTGTTTCCAAATCGACTTGCCGGTGACCGCATCAAGGCACAACACCGTGTCGGTATTGTTCGCGTTGCCCATCGTGTACAGGCGTCCTTTGCTCACCGCCACGGCTGAACAACCGATCCCGACGTTGAGCTTGAAAAGCTGCTTGGGCCCCTCAGCCCCCCACTGGCTCGTCCAGCCGGTCTCCGTCGAAATGCCGTCGCGGTTAGGGCCTCGCCATTGCGGCCAGTCGGCGGCTTGGGCGCAGCTGGCGCTGAGAATCAACCAGGGAATGAGTGTTTTCATAATCGTCGATTGTTTTTCGTGGTTCGTTTCTGGTAGCTAACAGTTGCCGTCACAATTGGCACAGCTCGTTTGCTCGCGGCAATCAGGAAAACGCTGCCAGCGTTGGGACTTGAATTCGAAACGCGGCAGCGAACCCGGTGCGGCGAGCAGCACGGGAATCCGTAATGCCAGCACAGTTTGCAGTTCGCCGGCGAGCTTATCGGCCATCGCCCGGGCGTCAAGGCAATCCAGTGTTGGCTCCAGGGTAATTTCCAGCTCGGTCATGGCGGCGGCCTCGCGCACCGCGACACGGTACTCGGCGACGTGAGGACAAGAGCGCAGGATTTGCTCAATTGCGGTTGGATAGACGTTGGCACCGCGCACGATGACCATGTCGTCAACGCGGCCGCGGATCCCGCCCTCCAGCAACGTGTGCCCGTCGCGCCACAGCGGTTTGACCAAATCGCCGGTCCGGTATCGGAGCAAGGGTGAACCGATGCGGCCAAGGTTGGTTAGCACCAGTTCTCCCGTGCCATCCGCAGCCGGGTTAATCACCTCGGCGAGGTAGTCGGAGTCAAGAATGGCGAGCATCCCTGGCGCGACCTCGTAGGTCACTGGCCCGATCTCGGTCATGCCATGATGATCAAACACCCTCGCGCCGCCCCACAGATCCTCAATGCGACTGCGGGTTGCCGGCACGCTGCCGCCGGGCTCTCCCGCAACAATAAGGC
>JBAXCM010000166.1:0-8856 GCA_037141475.1 Verrucomicrobiota bacterium
CCAGTGGCGGCGCGAACCATCGTTTTGAGTGGCGCAAGCGGCTCCGTCCCGGGAGCTATCTTGTGCCCAGCCAGAAAACTTCCCGATGGCCGCGCCGACCACCAGCCAGTGGCGGCGCGAACCATCGTTTTGAGTGGCGCAAGCGGCTCCGTCCCGGGAGCTATCTTGTGCCCAGCCAGAAAACTTCCCGATGGCCGCGCCGACCACCAGCCAGTGGCGGCGCGAACCATCGTTTTGAGTGGCGCAAGCGGCTCCGTCCCGGGAGTCAACTTGTGCCCAGCCAGAAAACTTCCCGATGGCCGCGCCGACCGCCAGCCAGCAGCGGCGCGAACCATCGTTTTGAGCGGCACCAGCGACTCCGTCCCGGGAGCCAACTTCTGCCTAGCCAGAAATTGCCGGCAGCCGCCCTCAAGCGCTGCCGTTAACCAATTCACCACAGCACCCGCCGCATCGCCAACTCCGCCCGCCATCGGGCGGTCAGCGTCAAGGACCAGAGTGTTTGGGGTGGTGGACATCTTCGTCAAAAAATAAATGGGTCGCTTAGCGGGGGTTAGAAAATTCCCAGATCGTCGTTCTGGTTCATCTCGAGTTCTTCCGAGCGTTCAAAATGGTGGCGGTTCCAGACCTCGAAGTGCCCGTGACGGCCCACCAGCATGATCTCGCTGTCCGGCTTGATCTCTGCTCGCTCACTTAAATCTTTCGGAATAAGCATTTTTCCCTGTTCATTGATGCTCACTTCACGGCATAACATCGCCAGCCGACCTTTCAATTGGCGCTTCGTCGCCTCGTCCTTGGCACTCTTTTCTACAATGTCCACCCGCTCCATGTACCCCTCTTGCGTCAGCACCTTCAGCATCGGCATCTCGTTGGTCCGCGAGTACAACAAATACAACGCCCCCCCGTTCTCAGGTCGCCATGCAGGCGGCACCGCGAACCGGTACTTCGGATCGACGGTGTAGGGCTTAAATCCCAAATATGGCTGACCTGTGGTGCTCACGTACAAAATGAAGTGACTCTCGTGCACTTAGATTCACAAAAATACACTGCCCGTACAACATAAAAATGCGGGCCGTTTGATAATTTTTTTAGGCATTGATAATGAGTGACTTACGTCAGTGTATCGAGGGTTCGCTCGATGACTGAAATGCCGGGATTGCAATTTTTATAGTTTTTTTACGGGTTTCAAATCGCCTTCGGTGGGTCATTTTTTCACTCATTCAGGTGGATTTTTCGGGTGTTGCAGGGAGTGATTTGTTGTTGACCGGTCCGGGGCTGCCTCCCACCCTGTCGGGCATGCGCATTTTAGCCTTGCTCTTTATTGCCTCAGCCACATTTGCTTTGGCCGGACTGGATCCGGCCCGCCTCAGCGCAGCCGGCGACAATGCCCCGGTTCTGCGAGCCTTTGCCGAGGAGGCAGCCAAGGCATTTGGAGATGCTGGAGGCAAGGCGGCCGACTTTTTAGTTGCCGGGATGCCCGCTGGCGACCTCCGCACCCTCAGCAAGGAATTTTTGGTGGAAAACCTGCGCCTGGCAATGCAAACGCGCGATGCCTATCCGTGGTCGAAACAAGTGCCCGAAGCACTGTTTCTCAATTGTGTGCTGCCCTACGCCCAACTCGACGAGCCACGCGACCCGTGGCGTGCCAAGTTTCATGACCAATGCACTGCCATCGTCAAAGACTGCAAAACCGCCACCGAAGCCGTGCAGGCGATCAACCGCACGCTCTACAAAGAAATCAAGGTGAAATACAGCACCCAGCGCAAGCGGGCCAACCAAAGCCCGAAGGAATCCATCGAGCAAGGCCTGGCCAGTTGCACCGGGCTCTCCATCATCCTCGCCGACGCCTGCCGCAGTGTTGGTATCCCGGCCCGCGTCGCCGGTACCGCCCTCTGGACCAACAAGAGCGGCAACCACACATGGGTCGAGATCTGGGACGGCGACTGGCATTTCACCGGTGCCGCCGAACCCAGCCCCGATGGACTCGATCGCGGTTGGTTCAACGGCAATGCTTCCAAGGCCGTGGCCGACGATCCGACTTATGCGATCTGGGCTAACATGTGGGCCCCCACCAAGGACCATTATCCGCTGGTCTGGAATCTAGCTGATCACTCGGTCCCCGCCGTCAACGTCACCGACCGCTACACCGGTGGGGCCAAGAACAAGGCTCCTGCGGACGACGCCAAGCCTGCCGCCACCACCGTCCATCTGCGGGTGGTCGAGCACGACGGCCAGCGCGCCGTGGCCCGCGTCGAGTTGTTGGACCAGGCCGGCAACTTCCTTCACGCCGTGACCACCAAGGCCGGTACCACGGATCAAAACGACATGCCGGCCTTCGAATTGCAGCCCGCCACCGAGTTTGTTCTGCGCGTCGTCCGCGACGGCCAAGCCCGCGACTTCCCCTTGCCCGCCAAGCCGGCCGGCGATAGCATCATTGACCTCATCTGGTCGGATGGCAAACCGGTGGACGCAACTCCGGGCCTCCTAGCCCTGCGCAAATGGCTGTGCCAGCCCGCCGCCGACACGCTGCCAGCCATCCCCCCTGCCGCCCTCACCAAAGCCGAAGCCGAGGCCGCCCTCGCATTGGTTTGGGACCAATGGCGCACTCAGCTGGCACCGGCTCGCATGGCCGATTTGAAGGACAATGTCATCACGATCGGCGACAAAAGCATGCGTTTGCTCGTCCGCGTGTTCGGCGCGCCACCTGCTGACGGCCGCAGTTTGTGGATATCCATGCACGGCGGCGGCGGCGCCCCCGCCGCAGTCAACGACCAGCAGTGGCAAAACCAAATCCGCCTCTACCAACCCGCCGAGGGCCTCTACATCGCCCCGCGTGCTCCCACCAACACTTGGAACTTGTGGCATGAGGGCCACATCGACGACCTCTTCGACCGCCTCATCGAAGACGGCGTGCTGCTTGCCGGTGTGAACCCGGACAAGATCTATCTGATGGGCTACTCGGCCGGCGGCGATGGCGTCTATCAAATTGCGCCGCGCATGGCCGACCGATTTGCCGCGGCCTCCATGATGGCTGGCCACCCGGGCAATGCCTCGCCCCTAAGCCTGCGCAACCTGCCCTTCGCAATTTTTGCCGGCGGCGAGGATGCCGCCTATAACCGCAACAAGATAGCCGCCGAGTGGGGAGGCAAGCTCGATGTCCTCGAAAAAGCGGATCCCGGTGCCTACATTCACCGCCTCAATGTCTATCCCGGTCTCCCTCATTGGATGAATGGCAAGGACGCCGAAGCCGTGCCGTGGATGGCCAAATTTACCCGCAACCCGTGGCCTAAAAAAATCGTCTGGTGCCAAAACGGCCGCACTCATGACCGCTTCTTCTGGCTGGCCCTGCCCGCCGGTGTCGCCAAGGGCGGCATGACCCTCAGCGCCACCGCCGAAAATAACGTCATCACCCTCGACGCACCCGATGTTACCCAACTGACGCTGCGCCTCAGCGACCACCTGGTCGATCTCGACCAACCCGTCAAGGTGCTGCTCAACGGCAAATCCGTCTTCGAGGGCAAGGTGACCCGTCAGGCCGACGCCATTCTCAAGTCCCTCCAACAGCGCTCCGACCCCCACAGCGCAGCCACCGCCTTGCTAGAAATCAAGAGCTGAGCCAAAAAGCGACTCGTTGAGTGAACCCCGCCGCTCTCACGCATGAGCCGAAGCGGCGTGGTGGGCACCGCCCCTTCTCGCCGCACCCCATCGAGTGGCCGCCCAAACACGGCGCGGCATACCACAGCATGCGGCAATCATATTTGCCGGACTTGCTATCTGCCCGGGCACTTGCTATGGCTGGCTTCACGCGGTAAAGCATGTATTTTTGGCGACAGGGTGCCGAGGCGCGTATAGGAGAGCCATTGGAAGCGAGTATTTTTCTATGTTGATTACAAACGAGTTACCAAAGATTCGCACGGTACTGGAGACCTTGGACGGAGGAACCCGCTATTTAGAAAAACGTGAGATAGCGGATGCGCGGCGCAATATGCAGTGGCTGGTGGCCCACCAACTGAAGTGCAAGCGCATGGATCTGTACGTCCAATTCGACCGCCCACTGAGCGAAAGTGACCTGCAACCCTTGAGGGAAGCCCTGAAATTGCGCGGCGAAGGAGTGCCGCTCCAACATTTGTTAGGGCAGGTGTCCTTTCATCATCGCGAGTTCAAGAGCGATGCCCGCGCACTCATTCCCCGACCGGAAACTGAAGAACTCGCCGAATGGCTGCTGGGGGTGAGTTTTCCCGATGACCAATCGCTGCTGGACATGGGTTGCGGATCAGGCGTGCTCGGTTTGACGCTGGCCGCTGAACGCCCGGCTTGGAGGGTGACTCTGGCTGACATCTCACCCGATGCCCTCGCGCTGGCTCAGGAAAATGCGGCCGCTCTGGCCATTTCCAACCTGCATTGGTGTGAGAGCGATTTATTTGCAGCCATCGACGGGACGTTTGACGGGATTGTGGCCAATTTGCCTTATGTCGCCGAGTCCGAGCGGGCCGAGCTGAGTCGGGAAGTGCGGCACGACCCACCGCTGGCGCTGTTCAGCGGGCCGGATGGTCTGGATTTGCTCAAGCGCTTCATCCCGGAGGCATTTGAGAAGTTGAAGCCCGGGGGGTGGCTGGCCATGGAAATCGGACACGATCAGGCTTCCCAGATCGGCGAAATTCTAAGACGCTGCGGGTTCAGCGAACTCGAAATTAAATCCGACCTCTCCGGCGTGGCGCGTTTCCCCTTTGCCCGGCGGCCGGTTCTTTAGGCAAGTCTCGCCATCACCTCATCCCCCCCAAGCCACTTTTCAACTCTATCACCTATGGACAAATTGCTTGTTCACGGCGGCGCTACCCTCCGCGGAGCCATCAACATCTCCGGTTCAAAAAATGCCTCACTGCCGATTTTAGCAGCCAGCTTGCTTACTGCCGAGGACTGCATCATCGGCCGGGTGCCCGATGTCTCGGACACCAATTACATGATCCAAATCCTCAGCGCTCTGGGGGCAAGCGTCGAGCGCTCGTCGGGCACCGTGCGCATCTCATGCGCTGAGTTGGCTGTGGAGGCCCCCTACGAGTTGGTTCGCCGGATGCGCGCCTCAATCTGTGTGATGGGCCCGCTGCTGGCTCGCAAGGGCCGTGCTGTGGTCTCGCTGCCAGGGGGCTGCGTGATTGGCGACCGCCCGGTGGACCTTCATCTGCGAGGTTTGCAGGCGCTGGGTGCCAAGGTCGAATTCGAAGGGGGCAATATCATCCTAACGGCTCCCGATGGTTTGCACGGCGCGGAAGTGGACCTTTGCGGGACGCACGGGCCGACGGTGTTAGGGACCGACAACGTGATGATGGCCGCAACGCTGGCCGAGGGCCTCACGATCATTGAATCCGCCGCAGCCGAACCCGAAGTGCTCGACCTCGCCAATTTCCTCAATGCGATGGGCGCAAAAATTGAGGGTGCGGGTACCCGTCGCATCGTCATCGAGGGGGTCAAATCCCTTCACGGTACCCAGCACACGGTCATTCCTGACCGCGTTGAGGCGGGTACTTTCATGACGGCCGCCGCTCTGGCGGGCGAAGGCGTCACCCTGCGGCGCGTTTGCCGCGATCACCTCAAGGCGGTCACTGCGGCGCTGGTGAAGGGCGGTCACAGGGTGGATTTCAACGCCGCCGGTGACATTTGCACGGTGCATCGCGGGGAGGACCCTAAAGGCTGCGACTTGGTCACCGCACCCTACCCCGGTTATCCCACCGACATGCAGGCGCAAATGACCGCCCTGCTGGCCACCACCCCCGGGTTGAGCGTCGTCAAGGACACGATATTTGCCCAGCGCTTCATGCATTGCGCAGAACTCAAGCGGATGGGCGCGGACATCACCGTGGACAGCGGCACGGCGGTCATTCGTGGCGTCGCTCAACTCTCCGCCGCCCCGGTCATGGCCTCCGACCTGCGTGCCTCCGCCGCTCTGGTGCTCGCCGCGCTGACGGCCAAGGGCACCACTGCGATTCACCGTCTCTATCACATCGACCGCGGTTACGAGCACATCGACGAGAAGCTGTCGATGCTGGGGGCAGACCTCCAGCGGGTTAGAGGCTGATCGTTGAGCCGCTATTCAGGGATGAACACCACCGCCATTATCGTCGCAGCAGGCAGCAGCCAGCGCATGGGTTTTGACAAGCTCGCCGCGCCATTGGCCGGTAGCCCTGTGTTGCGGCGGACGCTCGACGCTTTCCTAACATCCGAGTGCATCGCCGAGATCATCTTGGTGGGACCGCCGGAACGTTTTAAATTGTTGGAAAGTGCCGGTGGGTTTGCCAAGCCGGTGAGGCGCGTGGACGGTGGGGCCACCCGTCAGGAATCGGTGGCCAACGGACTGGCGGCGCTGGCAGTCGGCACTCGGTGGGTGGCCGTCCACGATGGGGCGCGGCCGCTCGTTAGTTTGGAAGATATCGCCAGTTGTGTTGCAGCAGCGGGGGAATTTGGTGCGGCCACCTTGGCGCGGCGTGTCACGGAAACCTTGAAACGCTCCGACGCCGATGACTTTTGCGCCGAGGCGGTGACTCGCGACCAGTTGTGGTTCATGGAGACCCCCCAGGTGTTTGAGGTGGCCCAACTGCGCCTTGCCTACACCGCGGTGCAAGCCCGCCACCTCGAGGTGACCGACGAAGTCAGCGCCCTGCAAGCCATCGGAATGCCCGTGAAATTTGTCGAAACCCGCTATCCGAATCCCAAAATCACCCGGCCAGAGGATCTGACGCTGGCCAGCGCCATTTTAGCAATCCAATGAGTTCTGCGAATTATGCATGGCGGCAATTGCCGGGCGGCCCGCGTTTGGCGGTGGCAACGCTGGCGGATAGCGAATGTGCCGCGCTATCGATTTACGTGCCGGCGGGCAGCCGGGATGAGGTGGGGTTGCCGGCGGGCTTGGCGCATTTTGTTGAGCACATGGTGTTCAAAGGCACGGCCCGCCGGAGCGCGCGGGAATTGAGTTTTGAGATTGAAAATGGCGGTGGCCAGCTCAATGCCGGCACCACCGAGGATCACACGGTTTACGAAGGTCGTGGCGAAGCAGGGTTGCTGCCGGTATTGGCTGATGTTCTAACAGACATGGTGTGGCACGCGGCGTTTGCTCACCCGGAAATCACTCTAGAGCGCGAAGTCATCGGCGAGGAAATCACGATGTATCGCGAGTCGCCCTCGGACCACATCGCCGATTTAATCTCAGGCGCGCTGTGGGCACCCCATCCGCTAGGCCACCCGATTTCCGGCACCCTCGGGTCGATTGCCCGGATCACCCGCAAGAAGTTGCTGGATTTTCGCGACCGGCATCATTTTCGTGATGACATGGTCATTGCCGCCGCCGGGCCATTTTCACTGGAGCAGGTGCAGGCGTTGATCGAGCCGCGCTTGCCCGGGACGTTTCAGCGGGTCGGGCGGGCGGCGGCGTTTGTCAGGCAGGCGGGGCCGCCGCTGCGGGCGGTGGAGACGCGCGAAACCGAGCAACTGCAACTTTCGCTGGCCTGGCACACGCCGGGGCGGCAGGGCTCGGTCCGCCATGCATTGCGCCTGCTCAGTTTGATGCTTGGGGAAAGTGCCAGTTCGCGATTATTTCTGGAGCTGCGCGAGGAACGGGGGTTGTGTTATCAGATTGCCAGTGATGTGACGCTATTCCATGAAACCGGAGCCTTCGAGATCAGTGCCGGCCTCGATCCTGAGGCCCGCGAACAAGCCATCGCCTGCATCATGCGGGAAATTGACGACGTCGTCGCCAACGGCCCGCGCCCCGGCGAATTGGATCGCGCCAAGCGCTTGGCCATCGCTCAAAGCAAACTCGCCTTCGAGTCCACCGCCGCCCACGCGGCTTGGGCCGGCGAGGGGTTGCTGGATTTTGATGAAATTCCGACACCCGCTCAATGGCGCGAGCAGGTGGTAGCGGTGACCGACGAGGCGGTCCAACACGCGGCCGTCCAGATTTTTGGCGGCCAGGAGCCCGCGATGGCGGAGATCGGCGTGGGATGAAACCATCTCCATTTTAGCACCAAACTATCGAAAAAATGTTCGTGAAGCACCCACAAGCCGGAGCCGCGATGAAGTGGCTGTCGTGGCGGCGGTTGCGGGCGTTGTGCTGGAAGGAGACGTTGCAGATATTTCGCGACCCCAGCAGCATCCTCATCGCGTTTTTTATGCCGCTGCTAATGCTTTTCATTTTCGGCTACGGCATCAACTTGGATTTTTCGCGGTTGCGCATCGGTTTGCGGATGGAGGATGGGGGTGCGGATGCCACAGCTTTTGGGGCGGCGCTGAGGGGGTCGCCGTGGCTGGACGTGCGTGCCTATGACTCCCGGGAGGCGCTTGAACTCGCGCTGGTGGACTCGCAGATTCGCGGCTACGTCATCGTCCCGGGCGATTTTTCCCGCAAGCTCAAACAAGCTGGGGCCACTGCGCCGGTGCAATTGGTGGCCGATGGCTCGGAGCCTAACATCGCCCAGTTCGTGCGGGCCACCGTTAGCGGCGTGTGGCAGATGTGGCAGGAGCAGCGGGCTGGGGATCGCGGCGAGGCCCTGCGGCGCGAGATCGCGTTGGAGCCGCGTGTGTGGTTCAACTCGTCGGCCGAAAGCCGCAATTTCATCATTCCCGGATCGATCACGGTGATTATGACGGTCATCGGAGCCCTGCTCACCTCGCTGGTGGTGGCGCGCGAATGGGAGCGCGGCACGATGGAGGCGCTGCTGGCCTCGCCAGTGACTCGCGCCGAGTTGCTGCTGAGCAAGATCTTGCCGTACTACGGGCTGGGGATGATTTCGCTGTTGCTATGCGTGGGGGTCGCACACTGGGTCCTGCAAGTGCCGTTTCGCGCGCGAAACGGCACTTGCAGGACCCAGT
>JBAXCM010000167.1:0-8832 GCA_037141475.1 Verrucomicrobiota bacterium
AGACCGGCTCGGTGGCGTCCGTGGCCGGCATTGTCCAATCGGGGTCGTGCACCAGGTAGTCGCCGCCATAGGCACCGCTGGCCTTGGCCCCGAAGTGGATTTCAAGAGTCGCCGGGTTACCGATTGGGACGGGGGTGAGCCCGTCGGCAAGGAACGCGACCTCCAACTTCGCGGCGTCCCCGCGCTTGAACCGCAATGACGTGACGGGACTGCGGAATCCGGGAGCTTCGATCAGTTGCAGGGTTTCGAGGTCAACGTATAGCTTCACGGTTCGGGGCCGGTTGTCAACGGATCGTCATACTTGCACGGGTGCAAGAAGCGGCCGGGGTGCGGATTCGGCGGTGTGGAAGTGACGTGGCCGGAGTTGAACAGCATCGTCCCGCAGTGATAGAGCGGCTCGTGATCCCGCCGGTTGATCCGCGCAATGGTGCCGCCACGGTTGGCGATCACGCTGGGCGCCACGATCTCGGTGAATGCTTCGCGGGTTTCGGCGGCGGTTTCCTCCCACCAGTCGAGGGCGCGTGCTGACACCCGCCACAACGCACCAAGGCAATACCACTCGCCCCAGGGCGGCGTTGTGGGGTGAGTGAACCAACCAATGCCGGGCCGCTCGCTGGCGTGGTATAGGCGCGTCCACAGGCCGTCGTGGGGCATGTCGGCGGTCGTGTCGATCAGACGGAGCCAGGTGAGCGGCGAGGCGGCAACGTCGCCCTCGAAGCACCAGTAATGATCGGCCTTGATGTCATACCGGCGCACGGCATCGAGGTAGTGGAGGTGGTTTCGATACCAATGCTTCCAATGAAGCTCCTGGTTTCCCACGGGCAGCCAGTCGGCCGGAAGATCGACGGTCGCGGCTCCCTCCTGGGGTTGGTCGGCGGGTGAAATCCGCAGGAACTCGATTCCTGCCGCCTTCATCGTCGCGCCGACCATCGCCGCCCTGTTAGGGTAGCCCACGGCGTCGGACATGATGACGGCGACTTTCATCAGGCGTTGTTGCTGGAATTGTTGGAGTGGCCGTCGCACCCGCACAACATATACAGGTGACCGGTGGACGTGATCAGGCCGTCGTTCCACTCGATCTTGAAGACATCGTTGTTGTCGCAATCCCGCCAAGTGCGCGAGCCGGTCCTGCCGTTGCCTATCACGCGGGCGGTCTCGTTGTCCTTCACCAGATGGATCTGCTCGGTCGTGTAAGCGTCGGGCATATCGGAGATATAGGAGCCACGACCGTCCACGCGGCGGAACTTGTAGATGTTCACGCTTTCCTCGTGCTCCTTGTAGATCTCCACCCCGTAGCCGACGTTCTCACCAGTCCAAAGTTGCGCCCAGTGCTCAATGTCGCTCTGCTGATAGACATAGATCGCGGGGAAGTCCCCGTCCATCACGAGCTTGAACAACTTGACGTAGTAATCGCCGTCGCCGCCGGATCCCTCGGGGTCGGTCGGATAGTAGTGCGCCCCCGGCTGGTCGGCGGCAACAACCACGATCTCGGGCGTGTAGTTGATCAGGCCGGCAGGATTGCACTTGTAGCGACACCATGCGATCTCATTCACCCCGACGTGCAGTTGCGGCCGGGGGATCGTGTCGAGGGACGTGCCGCCATACTGCGGCATGTGTAGGATCACGGCAGGGTGGCTGGCAGTCGGCGGGTTGCGCTCAATCACCCAACCCTGCTGCATCGTCACGAGATAGTAACTGCTCTCGCTCTTTTCAATGGCGATGACCGAGAACGGCGGCTGGCCCTTGGGAAGCTGACCAAGCGGCGTCGGCAACGAGTAGGCGAATCCGCCTGACGACGCATTGAGGGCCAGGCCCGAGCCGGAACACGGGGTTCGGGCGGCTATGGCCTCTAGCATCAGGTTCCAGTCTGCGGCCAGGATGGGGTCTCCCGGCTTCTTTTTTGGGGGCAGCTTCATGCGACGGCGTAGATTTGAGAATCCCATCCCTCTTCGTTGCTGCTGAGCCATTCGAGTTCAAGGGTGAACGCGTGCTTGCCCTCCTGCTGCTGCTTGCAACCGTTTCTGATCCAATTGCGGCTTCCGGCGAGCGCGGGACAGGGGCCCAGCGGTGTGTCGATCTTGCCGATCTTGTTCAGTTCGGTCGCTTCGACGGCCCGCTTGCGCACCCATTTTTCTTTCCATGTGATCTTGGGGCAGTAGTAGCTGACCTGTCCTCGGTCGATCTTCGACAACGCCTCAAGGCCGCGGGCGCTGGTGATCTTGTCGCGGAGCTTGTTGCCCTGGTCGTCCTTGTCCTTGCCTGCCATGATGCCCTTGAGCGCCTCCCGCTCCTTTGCCACCAGATCCTTGTAACGGAAGCAGAGCAGCAGGTTTTCCTCGGTTAGAGACAAATCCATGTCATAGGTGGCGTTCGCCTTCTCGTCGTCCTTGTCCTCGACCCCGGCGAACTGGCAGGTAATCACGGCAATGTCGGCCTCCCCGAACTCGATGGAGGCGTCAACGACGGAAATGAAACCGATCTCGGGGTGGCAGGTGCCGGGGCGCGGCATCAGCTTCACGGCGTCCAACCGGTGAACGTGATAGATCTCGGTCGCCGTCCACTTGCCCTCCTTATCGACCTTGACCGTCGCTCCCGGTTGCGGATAGAGAGTGTTCCTTTGAATCGCGATTTGCTTGGCCATCTCATGACAGCCCCCGCGTCAACCGAAGGCGGCCTTCTGCTTCGCGCCGAGTTTCTCGACGCCCTTGTTCAAATCGGTTAGCAACTCATTCGTGCGGCCGGTCAGACGGTTGTTTTCCCGCTGCGCATCGAGCGCCCCGCCGGGGGAGTATCCACCGCCCCCAACCTTGCCCAGCGACGACACGATGGGATCGAGCTTCGCGGGGATGTCGTCGCCATTTTTTTGCGCGGCTGGCGGAGTGTAGGTGTCGGCCGTCTTCTTCAAGTCCTCGGGTTTGGGCATCGTGTCCCTGATGCCCTGGATCACCTTGTCCATGTTGTCCTTCAATCCGGCCGTGTCGAACGTGTCGGTGAACCCGAACTGCGCGGCCTTGTTCGCGGCTTCGGTGGCACTCTTGCCAACACCGGCCCCGCCCGATTCCATCAGCCTGTTGTTTTCCTTCTGCAAATCCTTGTAGCTCACCCCGAAGAGTGATCCGCCCTCGGCCTTGTTGGACTTGAGGATGTCACCGAAGTTGGTGTTCACGTCCTGAGACTCGAAGCCCATCAGCTTCGACATGCCGGGGATCTTTGCCAATCCTTTGAGCATCCATGCCACGCACCATTCGATGCCCGCTTTCAGATAGGTGATCGGCATTTCAAACGCATTGAGGATGGCGAGCCCAAAGCTCGCGGCGAGCCCTAACAGCACAGTGCCCAGGCTCTTCCACATCCCGCCGTCGGCAATGAAGTAGAAGAAGAATGACACGGCGGCGCGGAAGCCATTGATGAGCGAGTTGATCGCCACCGCGAAACCATACTTGAGGGATGAGGTCACGAGATCGAGGACCAGCCCGCTCTTGAACGCCGCCATGACGAAGTTGATCGCCTCCTTCACGCGAGCACCCGCCTCGACGGCCATCGGGGTGAGTTGCGAGACGAGTTCAATAGCTTGCGCGACAAGCGGCCGGATCGCATCGTTGAGAGGATTGCCGAATTCACGGAACAATCCGTTCACCGCATCCTTGAGGGTCGAGAACAAACCCTTCGTGGTCTTGCTCTGCGCCTCCATCATGCCGTGGAACTTGCCACCCTGCCCGGTCATGTCTGCAAACGCCTTCTCGATCTGCGGGAAGCCGACAGCACCGGATTCGACGAGTTTCCTGACGCCGGATTCAGAAATGCCAAACTGTTTCGCAAGTTCACCGATGATGGGAATGCCGCGCCCTGTAAGTTGATTCACATCCTCCGCGAACAACCGGCCCTGCACGCGGGCCTTGCCGTAGATTTCCGCAATCTCGCTGATTGGCGCCTGGATGCCGGCGGAAACGTCGCCGAGACGCCTCAGCGTGTCGGGCATGGTGTCGGCGGACTCACCGAAGGCGATCAACTTGCGGCCGGCATCCGCGATCTCGGCAAACTCGAAGGGTGTCTCGTCAGCGAACTTGCGCAGCCTGCCAAGCACTTCCTCCGCTTTGCCCGCGGAACCGATCAATGTTGTGAAAGCAACTTTCGTCTGCTCGAAGTCGGCGGCCTGATTGACGGCCTTGACGCCAACACCAACCGCAGCCGCGCCACCCGCCAATGCCGCGCCGATCCCGGCCTTGAGGCCAATCGCAGCCAGATCGAATCCCTTGGAAAGCGTTGCCGCGCCACCTTTGCCAAGTCCGGCCAGCCCCGCGCCCGTCATTTTCCCCATGCGGCGGGCGGATGCTGAAACCAGTTCGGTGGCACCGGCCATCGCCCGCCTCAGGGCGGTGATGTCGGCTCCAAGGGTGACAGTCAGGGCGCTCATGCGCCGGGGGCGAAGTCAACTGCGATCTGTACGTTCAATGTGATGTTACCCCGTCATTGCGGTGAACTTGGGTGTGAAATTACGAAGCCGATGACGGTCGGCTACGGCGATTGTTCGGCTATTTTATTCCTGCGCGGCCCGCTTACGCCGGGTAGCAGCCGACTCCAAGCGACAAAGCTCACGGCCACTACTGTCGATGAGCACAGCGAATTCCAACTGGTTAGACGGTGTCCACGCAGACCGATTTGGATAGTTGAGGAACTCGTCAATCGTCCTTGCATTTGGCATAGTTGGTCGATCCCGAGCAGCGAACTCAAGCCAACATCCGCAATGAAGGGGGGCTGTCCCACCTCCAAAAATCAACCCTGGTGGAATTAAGTCAGACACGGAGATCTTCGCAGCTCCAAATACCGCATCGCGCGGAAGATAGCCCTCTGAATCAGGCGTTACGGAGCGAAGCGCCAGACATACCTGTTCACATCGCCGATCCATGCCGCAACCGACCAAGAACAGTGCAAGCAGGAGGACAGATTGTTTCATAAAATTTGCAACGCCTAGCCTAGCCGCCGGGCGATTGGGGTGTGGTTGGTGTGAAGCAGTGGTGCTGAAGCCGTTCGGCTACGGCGATTGTTCGGCCTCATTTCGTTGATTGGGCTTATCGCGTGGTCCGAAGTCAGATGCGTCTTTGCGTAGAGTTAGTTGATTGATTTAGTTGGTTGATTTAGGTGCTTTTGGCGTCTTGCCATCCGCTCGTTGCTCGACCTCCGTTTCGCTGAACAATCGTTCGGCATCTGGCACCTTTAGGATAACGTCATATTGAAAGCCGTTCACTTCAGAATGGATAGATCCATCGGCGGCTATCCGATCGACTATCTCGCCCATTACAAATGCGACTTTGATCTCAAAAACAAGTTTCGCATTGGCATTTATGGTTGGCCTAAGTAGGCGTTTCATTTCTACTGGAAAATCAAGCTGACCGCGAGCTGGAATTGTTAGTCCAGATTTCAAAGTCGGACAATATAGGTCTTCTATTTTGACGGTTAACTCTCGTTTGGTTCCATTCTTCTTAACCACCCAGAAATGTGGCTCACTACAGTTCAAGTCCAAAATCTGTATCTCAGATTTACGATCACTCTTGAATGTGACGCGGAATGAACATTGTTCGCGGATCGCTGCTTGGCTTCCCGATGGCTTTGGAACATCTACGGCAACCGAGAGCCATTCCGGAAAATGAGATGCCTTGGGGAATCCCCCTGAAGCCAAGGATGCGCTGGAAGATGCTAGCAATAACAGCAATGGGATTATACGCATAGATGTTTTGGCCGAACGTCGTGTCCTCCTACGCCTGACTGGGGACGAGGCGTCGACTGTGGGTTGAGGTTGTAGCGGTCACGACGGATGGAAAGTGAGACGGGTCAGGCGTTAGGAAGGACGTCTTGTTCGGCATGCTAAATTATTTCCCGGCGTGCTCATTTATAGGATATGATTCGAAAGGCCTGATGACTTCCATCTCATATACTTCTTCAAGGGTATTATATAGGCCATGGTATTTGGCTAGCCATGAGGCATACGAGCAAGTTCCGTCCTCAACTTGAAGGAATACGTCGAAAGATCTGAAGCTTCTTGAGAAAGCCTCCCACTTGGAGTTGCATTGGGGACCAAAGCCCATGTCTTTAGTAATGAGCCCTCTAATTAACTTGCCCCTTTGACTGTAGTGAGCACTTAGGACTTTCTGGGCCTGATTGATCTTGTGGCGCTCACGTGCTTGATGAAGTGAGATACAAATCAAACATGCGATTATACCGAATATGAATGGCATTGAGGTCTATTGTTAGCCGAACGTCAAGCGCTCCCACCGCTGGGGCGGGCCGACACGTGATCGGAGGGGTTGGGGTTGGAATTACTGGTAATCATTTTGAGTGGGTGGCCCCAGCGGTTGGGGGAGCCGCGCCTTGTTCGGCTTACTTTGTTTGCTCCTGTAGGACAGTCGAAAAGCTCGATGTTTGGGAATAATCGGCATCATGTGTGTAGATATCGTCGACAAACCAACGGCCTTGCCTATTCTGACTTAAGAAAATCGTCGTCAGCCGCTTGGTTCCGTCATAGTTCTTGGAGCCACGCCAGTCATACCGATATGTGACCATTGCATTACGGTCGATCCGCCGCGACGCGATGCGAGTGTAGTGGGTTGCTGGCTCCCAGGCATTGTGAAGAGCCTTGTTCCAGCGGCTATTCCTCGGTGCGCTTTTAATGACAAATCCTTCCAATTCCTTCGATAGCACCTTTGACCGCCATTCGGTATTGTTCAAAATGTTCTCCTTCTCGAAGATGCCAGCCACCAGATAATCTGCGGCCTCGCAGGGATCGCTAAAGCCGTCATTAGGCCTCTTTTCGATAGAGTCCCAGATCTCGTTAATGGATCTTGATCGCATATTGAGAGATTCACGACCGTGAAGGCCTCCACAGTTGGGTAACAAAAAAAGCATGCAGCCACAAAGAACAACGTGCACTGGGAGCGATGTATTCATGTGTGAGGTTTTCTAGCACAACGTTAAAGGTGATGCGGCGGCGCGGTGGACGTTGGTTCAACTAGCGGGCTTCTCGCCGTCGCATCCACCGACTTGTTCGGTATTTTGGTTCAGCGCCCCTCGCATCGCCCTTTCGATGAATTCGGATACCACCAGCATGGCTTCCGGTGATATTCTGCCGTACTTTCTTAGGAGAGTCTCAACAATAGCCCATGTCAACGTGATGCCACAGAGGAACCCTGCCACAGATGGCGTAAAGTCTGAGGAAGGGTCACGATAAACGCCGTAGGCTACAAACGCTGCACCTCCCAGGAGGAACACGGAAATAAGGATCCGAAACGTGTAGTTGAAAATGATCTGCACCTTGCGCCTCCTAAACTCACCCACAATCGCCGATCCTCCGCAAAAGGGAATAATGGTGGCAGCTAGGTATGGAGTCTGATTATCCACCATTTGATTGCCTTGATGAAGGAATACCTCGCTAGTGTTGGCCCGGCCGCAGATAATGTGCGGTGCGTGCCTCCAGTTTGGAGCCATTTGGATGGTCGGTTGGTTATCCAATGCACGCCGTATGAGTTCACAGCACTCGCAGGGCGAATGTAATGTCTCTAGCCGAAATGGAACGCTGTTTCCCATTTTATTACCGAACGTGCGTGCCTGCCATCCGGCTACCGGGGGGCATCCTTCGACGTGGGGGTTGAGGGTTGATATTTCACGGGAAACTTGTCTGCGGGCTGGGTAGCCGGTTGAGCAGCGCCCGGTTGTTGAACTAAGCCGCTCCGCGGCAATGGATTGAAGAGGCGGTTTTGTGAGATTGGAAGCACGATGTGATGGATTGTTGCGGGGTTGGTGGCTAAGATTGTCCTGCAATGAATAACACTAGCCCCAACCCCGACAACAAACCGAATCAAACCCCAATCACCGCCGGCCCGCAAGCAAAATGGCGACCGGTCAACTCCACGCCGCCGCCCGTGATCTGCCGTCGTGTTGGCCGCACGGACCGCGACCCGATCGAATACGAGGATCATCCCTATCCGTCGATGCGGAGTTTCGCCGAGTTGCTGACCCTGCGTTTCGACACGGCCCGCACCCGCCACACCTATTACCGCGACATGCGCCTGGTCCATGAGCATTACGCCACCGACCCGGCATTGATCACCGAGGAGCAGTTGCGCGACTACATCCTCCACGTCAAGACCAGGAAGCTCTGGAAGCCCAAGACCATCCGCCAGACCGCCGCCAGCGCCCGGATCTTCTTCGTGGACCAGATGGGCCACGAGGACTGGAAGGTCTTCTCCCAAATCCGCAGCAAGGACCACGACGAGCTGCCCGTCGTGCTCACCCGCGAGCAAGTCAGGAGCCTGCTGGCCCACATCCGCCTGCGCCGCTACCGCATCCCCCTCAAACTCATCTATTGCGCCGGGCTGCGGGTGTCCGAGTGCCTGAACCTCACGGTTCGCGACATCCGGGGCGACGAGGGCAAGCTCTGGATCCGGCAGGGCAAGGGCGGCAAGGACCGGATGGTCCCGCTGGCCCCGACGATGGTTGAGGACCTGCGCCGCTACTGGGCCTTCCACCGTCATCCGGTGCTGCTCTTTCCCAATGTCGGACGCGGCCATTGCACGCCTGACAGGGTCGCCGCCCGGATGCGCGAGGCAACCAGCCCGATGCCCATCAGCTCGCTGCAGCGCCTGATGCTGCGCGCCCGCTGGGACCTCGGCATTCCGGACGCCTCGATCCATACCCTGCGCCATTCCTTCGCCACGCACCTGGTCGAAGCGGGGGCCAGCCTGCACACGGTGCAGGCTCTGTTAGGACACCGCCATATCAACACCACCATGGTCTATCTGCATCTGACCCACCGCAGCGAACAGGACAGCCGCAACCTGG
>JBAXCM010000168.1:0-8813 GCA_037141475.1 Verrucomicrobiota bacterium
ACAGCGGCGACACCAAGGTCGTCGGTGGCACTTTGGAACTGTTGAGCGCCAATCCTAACAACCACGCGGCTGCCGTCACGATCGATACCAACCTCGCCAAGCTCAACCTCAATTTTACTGGCGACAACGTCGTGGGCAGTTTGGTCATCAACGGGGTGAGTCTGCCAGCGGGCACCTATGGCTCCACCTCATCCAGCGCGCCGGCCGCCAATCAAAATGACGCGGCCTTCGCCGGTGCCGGCACCCTAACTGTCAATGGGGCCGCGCCAGCCGTGACCTATGCCTCGTGGGCTGTCGGCAAGGGAATCCCCGGCGCGCTTCCGAATGATGATTATGATAACGACGGTGTGTCGAACGTGGTGGAGATGCTGGTCGGTGGCGATCCGAAAAGTGCCATGGATGCAGCATTGCTGCCGAAAGTCGCCTTGGTGAGCAACCCCGGTTCGCTGGTCGGCGACTATCTGGAATTCACCTATCGCCGAAGCGCTCTCTCGGTGAGTGCCGGGGTCAGCGCCACCTGCCAGAGCACCACGGATTTGCTCTTGCCCTGGACCACGGCCACCAACGGCGTGAATGGTGTGGTGGTCATTGAGAGCGCTGGCTTCTATGCGACTGGGGCTTCGGCCATCGACCGGGTACAGGTATATGTGCCGCGTGCCAGTCATGCGATGCTCTTTGGCCGCTTGCAGGTGACGGTGCCCTGAGCCGCCGGATTTTCTCGGGGTTCATGGCTGGGTGACGCGGGCTCGCAGAAATCCGCTGCCGGCCAGCCCTTCAGAACCTGCGAGACTGAAACTGCGGTATTCATAACCGGTCCCGGCAGCCGGCAAGCCTCCGGTGACCGGCGCGGCCAACACATTGACCGCTGCCCCAAACGCGCTCAGTGTGCTGCCACCCTCGATGGTGTAGGTGATGCCGTCATGAGTGGCCGCAGGTGACGGTGCCCCGCTGAAATCCGGTGTGCCAGCCCGCACCGCGATGGTTAGAACCAGACAGCCGGAATCGGTTCCGCCTTGCGCCGGGCTTGTTGTTAGGACGTGCACCTGCCCGGAGTCCGCCCCGTTGAGCGGATCACCGTTGAATGCAAACTCATAGAGGTTGGTTCTGCCGTCGCCATCGGGGTCGTCGCTCGCGGCCGCAGCGGCACCAGGGCGGATCCCCGTGATATGCGTCTGCGCCCAAACCGCATAAGCCGGGGCCGAGCCGGCCAGCCCATCAATCGCGTTGAACCACTGCTGGGCAATCGTCGCATTGCCAGTGCTGTTAGGATGAAGGTTGTCTGTGGCGATCATGTTCGTGGCAAACCCGTTATCCAGTGGTGTGAACGGATCGACAAAATGCACATCACGGCCGAGTGCCTGCTGGCTGGTGACCACGCCTGGCAAGCCCGCGTTGAAGGCGGCGGTGTTGGTGATGGTGTTAGGAGTGGGGACAAGATTGGTTCGGTTGGGCGGGATGCTGGCGACGATCACCGTGGGAGTACCAACGCCTGGCAAGGCATAGATCGCGTTGAGCAGTGTGTTCATGTGGGCAACGAGGCGGCCCGGGGAAATCCCCGAGTTGACCGAGTCGCTCACATCATTCGTGCCGAGCATGATGAGAATCACATCGGGCTTGACGCTGGCCAGCCGACCGCTGGTCCAGAACGTCGGCAAGTTCTGGGTCATGCCGGTGCGGCTGCCTAGATTGGCACCGATCACGGATCCGGAAACCCCTGAGTGGTATTGATAGAGGTTGGTCGCGGGAGTGTCACCAGTGTTCGGTAAGCCATCCACACTGTCGGTGTAATGGCCGGTAAAGCTGAACGTGTAGCCTTGGGCCACGAGCAGGTCGTAAAGCGACTTGCGCGGCGAACCGGTGGGATCATTGTCGAATTTTCCAAGGGTAATTGAGTCGCCGACGAACCACACCGCCCCAATGGATTTGGACCCCGGGATGAGTCCGGCCTGCAAGCCAGCGGCTGCCAGTAAAGAGACCCCAAGCGCGGGGATAAACCGCGGCGAGATCATGTGAGTGGGGAATTCGGTGGCATGGGTTTTGTGACGCAAATACGTCATCATCTCGATGACCATTTCAGGCATGTTGTTGACTCAGGTCTTGAAATCGCGGGCCCGAAATACCGCCCAGCCTGCGGTGAAAAGCGCCACGTCGAGGCTGATAAGGAAGGCATAGGCCTTGATGAGTTTGGGCCAGGACCGGTGGTGTTCTAGGAAAAATACCCAAGCACTCATGCGCCAAGTGATGAAGTAGCTTTCGTAGGGTTTGAAAAACGGGAAACCCTGCAGGACCAGATCCACAAACAGAAATGTTAGCGTCATGATGGTCGCCGCCGCCGGCTTGATTTTGAAACACGAAAACATGAAGGCCAACGACGAAAGGGTCAGCATGCTCACGCCAAGGCCCACCGCTGCAACTAACAGCCTCGAGGCACCCTCCCACCAGTCCGGATAGGCCGCGATCACCTTCATGTGCGTTGCCATCACAAACAATCCGCCGTCGCGGCCGAGCGCCAGCACGGCCATCAGATAGGCGGAAATACCGACGAAAAATGTGAAGCTCAAGGTGTAGATGGAGACAGCGGCGTACTTTACCAATAGCAGGCGCAGACGGCTCACTGGCCGCGCGAAGACCATCCGCAGGTTGCCGTCCTCGCTTTCCTTGGCGACGATGTCGCCCGCCACCAGAGCGAAGAAGATAGATTCTAACAAAAACATGCTAATCAGCATGATGGTCAAGGTGATGGTGAGCGAACTGTAGTAGGTGCCGAACTCGAGGCCATTGCGCTCCAACATTCCACGCATGTGGCGTTGGCTGCCATCCAACTTGTAGACAAAGAGGATCAGCGCCTCCATGATGAGGAAGGCACCGTAGCCCATCCAGCTGCGGGGGCGGGCATAGAGTTTGTGGAGTTCGCCGCGGAGTTGTTGGGAAAATAACATGGGGGAGAATTTCAAGTGGGTTGTCAGGCTTCGCTTCGGTAACTTCAAATATGGGGAATTCTATCGATTCTCAAATTCTCTGATCGCTCGTGCCTCCGTTGTGAATGTCCATGTACAGATCCTCCAGCGAGCGGCGGACAGGCACCAGCTTGCGGACACGAATGCCGGAACGCACGAGCCATTCGACCAGCTCCGCGGGGTCGGCCGCAGGCGGCAGGCTGATGCGGCCGGGTGCCACCAAGGCACCGCCCAGCGTGTGGAGTAGGGCGGCCACACCATCCCATGGCTCAAAATCCACGTCAAAGAGCGGGGCCTCATCGTGCAAGCCGCCCACCGAACCCTCGAAAACCCGCTTGCCATCCCGAAGGATCGCCACACGGTCGCACATCAGCTCAACCTCTGCTAACAAATGCGAGTTGAACAGCACCGTCATGCCGCGCTCACGGCGCAATTCTAGAATGAAATCCCTGAACCACTTGATGCCTGCGGGGTCCAGACCGTCCGTCGGCTCGTCTAGCAATAACACTTCGGGTTCCGGCAGCAGGGCTTGGGCCAGTGCGAGGCGTTGGCGCATGCCGTGGCTGTACGTGCGCACTTTGGAGTGGATGCGCTGGGATAAGCCCACTCGCTCGACGATCGTTCGGGCGGCGGTGGCATCGAAGCCGCCGGAGTAGCTCATGAGAATACGCAGGTTGTTCCAGCCGCTCAGATAATCGTAAAATGCGGGTGCCTCAAAGATGGCGCCGGTTTTCGCTAGGGCGTGGGCCCGGTCTTTGCGTACCGAAACCCCGCCAATGGTCACATCCCCGGCATTCGGCGTGACCATCCCGAGAATCATGCCCAAGGCCGTGCTCTTGCCCGCTCCATTGTGGCCTAGCAATCCATAGATCTCACCGCGCTCCACCTTGAAGGAGAATTGGTCGAGCGCGGGTTTGCCGCCGAAGGATTTACACAGGCCGCGGGCTTCTAGCATGGGGAAGATAGGGGTATGAGTGGCGGTGGGAGAAGGAGCTGGCCCGCAGATGCGCAGGGACGTTAGGCCGGGGCGAATCGGCTGCCCTGGCAGACGGAGCGGCGGCGGATGGCTTGGTCGATGTGGGATTGGATTCGGACTTTTTTTAGGCCCCAGTTAGGGGCGATGAGCAACTTCAAATCGGAGATTCCGAAGAGGCGCTGGACGACAATGTCAGGGCGCAGCAGCGGCAGGAACTCGCAGAGGAAATCCGTGTACTCGTCCAACTCAAACAACTTGAAGGGTTGGCGTTTGAATTGAGCAGCCATAATCGAGCCGGTAACGATGTGAAGATGATGGAGTTTTACGAACTTGATCTGGGGGAAGCGGTTGATTTCGTGGGCATAGGCGAGCATCATGTCACGGGATTCCCCGGGGAAACCGAACACCGTGTGCACGCAGAGGTTGAGTGGGCTTTTCTCTAACTGGTTCAACACGCGCACCAGATCCTGGTGGTTACAGCCGCGGTTGAGAGTGAGCAAGGTTTGATCGTAAATGGACTCCATGCCCATTTCCAAATCCACCATCAGGTGATTTGTATAACTCTCCAAGAGGGAGATCTTTTCAGAGTCGAGGCAATCGGCACGGGTGCCCACGGCCAAGCCGACGACGTCCTGCGGGCAGATGGAAAGGGCTTCGTCGAAGAGCGCGCGGAGGGTTGCCAGCGGCGCATAGGTGTTGGTGTTTGGCTGGAAATAAATGATGAACTTTTCGGCGTCGTAGTTCTCTTTGGCGCGGGTGATGCCCTGTTCGATTTGGGCTCGAATCGCAGCGAGCGAGCGCGGCAATTCCGGGGTGAAGGAATCCACATTGCAATACGTGCAGCCGCCATAGCCCTTGCTGCCATCCCGGTTAGGACAGGTGAAGCCTGCATCCACAATGACCTTGAACACCCGCCGACCGCCGAATTTTTCGCGCAGATAGACGCCGTAGTTGTTGTAGCCCTTGAGCGGAGGTTGGCTGGAGCTGGCCATGACAGAAGCGGGCCTAGTCCTGTTCCTCGGTGACGACGGTGGCGGGCTGGTTGGGGGTGGTTGCAGAGTTTCCCAAGCTGGGGATGACGCGGCGGATGAGCTTTTTCAGGCCGGAATCGGCCGCTTCCAGCTCGGCCTCTGCTTGGCGGCAGGCTTTTTCCCAGGCAACGGCAAATCCTGGTGCCTGCTCGCGAAGGGCGCGGATGGCGGTTTCGTGAACTTGCAGCAAGCGCTGCTCGGCGCGGCCTGGCCTTTGTTGGAGGGTGGCGAGGTTGACTCGGAGGTTTTCGTTTTGGCGGCGCAATGCCTCAAGCTCAGTATTTAGCACCTCGTTGCCGGAGGCATTGATTTTGAGCTGGGTGTTGAGGTGGCTTTGGAGGTCGCGCAACTCGCCCTGCACGCGGCGCATCTCAGCGCTAGCGTGCCGCCGGGCAGTGAAGCCGCTCTTCCACAAAAATCCGGCAATGAGCAGGCCCAGCGATAAACCCCATACAAAGGGGCTTTGAAGGGCCGGTTGCAGTGAATCTAACATGATTATCGGAAGCTTCAGGCCATGTGCTGGATCACCGCGTCGGCAAAGCCCGAGCAGCTCACCTCGGTCGCGTCGTCCATCTGCCGGGCAAAGTCATAGGTGACGGTTTTGGCGGCGATGGCACCGTTGACGCCTTTGATCACGAGGTCTGCGGCGGCGCTCCAGCCGAGATGGCGCAGCATCATTTCGCCGGAAAGAATGACTGAGCCGGGGTTGACCTTATCGAGGTTGGCATATTTGGGGGCGGTGCCGTGAGTGGCTTCGAAGATGGCGTGGCCGGTTAGGTAGTTAATGTTGCCGCCTGGGGCGATGCCGATACCGCCGACGCAGGCGGCGAGGGCGTCGGAGATATAGTCGCCGTTGAGATTGAGGGTGGCCACCACGCTGTATTCGGCGGGGCGGGTGAGGATTTGTTGGAGGAAGGCATCGGCGATGACGTCCTTGATGATGAGGCCCGCGCCCGGCAGACCTTGGGGAATGACGCACCATGGGCCGCCGTCGATCTCGACGGCACCGTACTCTTGCTTCGCCAGTTCGTAGCCCCAGTCACGGAACGCCCCTTCGGTGAATTTCATGATGTTGCCCTTGTGGACCAAGGTCAGCGACGGCTTGCCTTCGGCGATGGCGAAGTCGAGGGCGGCGCGCACCAAGCGCTTGGTGCCTTCCTCGGACACGGGTTTGATGCCGAAGCCAGCGGTTTTGGGGAAGCGGACTTTTTCGTAGGCTTTAGGGAAGGATTTTTTGAGGAATTTGCGGAATTCCTTGGCTTCTTCGGTGCCTTCCTGAAACTCGATCCCAGCGTAGATGTCTTCGGTGTTTTCTCGGAAAATGACCATGTCTGTGAGGTCCGGGCGTTTCACCGGGCTAGGCACACCGGTGAACCAGCGCACTGGGCGGAGGCACACGTAGAGGTCTAGTATTTGACGCAGGGCAACATTGAGTGAACGGATGCCTCCGCCCACCGGAGTGGTCAGCGGGCCCTTGATGCCCACCAGATATTCGCGGAAGGCAGTGAGGGTGTCTTCCGGCAGCCAGGCTTTGCCCAAGTCCTTTTCCTTGTCCTTGAACATTTCGAAGGCCTTTTCGCCGGCAAATACTTCAAACCACGCAATCTTCTGCTGATTACCGTATGCCTTTTCCACCGCCGCATCAAAGACCCGTTGCGATGCACGCCAAATATCCGGCCCCGTCCCATCGCCCTCAATGAAGGGAATGATCGGGTTGTTCGGCACCTTGAGTTTGCCGTTCTTGATGGTGATTCTGGAGCCAGCGGGTGGGGTGACGTTGTCGTAGGAAGCCATGGGAGGAAGTGCGTTTCGCGCGCCGCCATAGAACAAGCCGCGCTCGGAAGCGTCAAACCAAAACCGCTGCTCACCCAAATTGTCACATTGCGGCCGGGCTCGCATTTCGATTGTGAATAACTTGCGCAAAACTTCTGCCGCTCCCAACAGCAGCCCTATTTTTGCATTTTTGACTGTGATTCATGACCCGCGTTGCAGTATCAGATCGGTCGGGTTTCAAGGACTGATTTCAAACGGCTGTTCTCCTTCAAGAATCAATACCGAGAAGCAATTGATGCTGCAAACGATTGATTGTAAATGCTTTAGAGTAAATAATTTCATGTTACCCCGTGATTTTCACAAGTTGTTCACAGTGATAATGAAGGCGTGAGGTTTTGCGTCGCTCGGCATGCCTAAGAGGTTCAGCGCAGGATGATTTCATCTGTTAGGTGGCATAAAGTGGCCACAAGACCTTGTGAATAACTTGCGAAAACCTCAAAATGCGCGGATACGGGGCTTGCATTTGTGAGAGGGAGGATGACACATTGGGCTTAGCCAACGATGCCAGATCTTGAAATTTGCGAAATCAACCTTCTCCGCGGTCCGAACGTGTGGGCCAACTACCCGGTGCTCGAGGCTTGGGTGGATCTGGGTGGGTTGAAAGATGCCTCGTCGGACGAGCTGCCTGGTTTCAACGATCGGCTCAAATCCTGGTTGCCCGGATTGATCGAGCACCGTTGCAGTGTGGGTGAGCGAAGTGGGTTTTTCCAACGCTTGGACCGCGGAACCTATCCAGCCCATGTGCTTGAGCACGTCACTCTTGAATTGCAAACCCTCGCCGGACATCACCTCGGCTTTGGCAAGGCCCGGGCCACCCCGGTGGAGGGCATTTACAAGGTGGTCGTGCGCTACCTGGATGAAGTCCTCGTCGTGGCTTGCCTGCGCGGAGCCCGGGAATTGTTGCTTGCCGCCTATCGCGATGAGGCGTTCGACGTGGCGGCGGAGGTGGCACGTTTGAGGGCCGTCGCCCTGCGCAGTGCGCTGGGACCCAGCACCATGGCCATCGTCAATGCGGCGCGGGACCGCGGGATTCCGTGGCGGCGCATCCGCGAGGACATCAGCTTGGTTCAATTGGGCCACGGTGCGAGGCAGCGGCGGGTGTGGACGGCGGAGACGGATCGCTCGGGAGCCATTTCCGAATACATTGCCCAGGACAAGGATCTGACGCGGATGTTGCTGCGCCAAGCCGGAGTGCCGGTGCCGCATGGGCGCAAGGTTGACGACCCCGACGACGCGTGGGACGCTGCGGAGTCGATGGCCGTACCGGTGGTGGTTAAACCGCTCGATGCCAACCATGGTCGCGGCGTGTTCATTGATTTGGTTAGCGAGACCCAAGTGCGCAATTCGTTCGGCTATGCGCTGGAGGAAGGTGGCGGAGTGGTGGTTGAGAAATTCGTACCCGGCACCGACCATCGATTGTTGGTGGTAGGCAGCCAGATGATTGCTGCCAGCAAGGGATATCCGGCGGTGGTGGTGGGTGACGGCAGCCACAGCATTCGCAAGTTGGTTATTTCGCAGCTTCGTACGAGTGTGCAGACCGGCCGCCCGGATGAATGCCCGTGGAGCAAGATCGATGATGCGGGTTGGGAGACCTCGGTCTTGTTGGATTTAGAGGATCAGGGGTTTTCATTGGATTCCGTGCCCCGCGACGGCGAACGGGTGATGGTGGCTCGCTTTTCCAATTGGTGCATTGACGTTACCGATGACGTCCACCCCAGCATCCGTGCCCACGCAGTCACTGCCGCCAGCGTCGCCGGCTTGGATATCTGCGGCGTCGATGTGGTGTGCCGCGATATCGGCACACCCTTGGAAAATCAAGAGGGTGCCATCGTCGAACTCAACGCCAGTCCCAATTTGCTGATGTTCCTGCAACCCGCCATGGGGGCCGTCCGGCCAGTGGGCAAGGCCATCATCGACATGCTTTTCCCCGATGGCCACGATGGCCGGATTCCGACTATCGGCGTGACTGGCACGATCGGCAAAACCTCAACCATCCGCTTGCTCGCCCACCTGTTG